>WQVB01000123.1 GCA_009781815.1 Defluviitaleaceae bacterium | reverse complement strand
TCTATTACTGTTTTGTTCTTAGGGTATGGCATAGAGGTGTTGTTGAAGGTGTTTAGGATTTGGTGTTGTTCGGTGGGGAGGGTTTGGGTTAGGTGGGTGAGGGGCGTGTCTAAAAAGCCGCTTGCAGGGTCAACAAGTTTATCCAAAAGCAAATAATAGCGGGCGATGAAATCCTCAACAAAATCATCATCAAGCACGCCTTTTCGATAGTTGATGCCGCCTACTATCTCTTCGCCAGTTTTAACCAGCTCAAAGTCAATAGAAGCCCTACTATACCCGTTGTCAACCTCGCTAGAGGTAATATCTAAGCCTTTGATGGCGATATCACTTTCAGGGGCCTCTTTATAGTTAAACAACAGCTGATAAATGGGGCTGTCTCCACGCTGGAGAAAGGCATCCTTCTTCTCATAGCTTTCTAAAAAGTTCTTGTAAGAATATCTCACAAAATCGGCAAAAGTTAATTTGTCGTCAATTATTGTCCTCACAGGCAAAATATCTACAAAACACCCAACCATTGGCTGCACCTCTGGCAAATCTCGCCCAGCTGTGATAACCCCTGTCATAATGTCTTTTTGCATAGAGTATTTATGGATGAGTAATTTCAAAGCAGCAAAATAAATGCTAAAAACGGTAACCTTCTCGTTTTGAGCAATTTGTTGAATCTTTTTTGCAACATCAGCACTAATGTGCATGTCTTTTCTTAAGGCTATCTCGTCAAAGTGGGTCAAGCCTTGGTTTTCCTTTAGCATATCTAAAGAAAAATCAGCACCATCTAGCTGCTCGTTCCAATATTTTTTAGCCAAATCTCCGCTTATGGAGTCAGTTTGCTTGTTACGCTCCCACCAAGCAAAATCTTTAAATTGGATAGATAAATCTTGTTTTTTATTTTCTATGTTATAGTATTTATTGTAACAATATTGAAGGGTCTCGCCTAAGACAATGCTAATGCTCATACCATCGCCCACAAGGTGATGCATCACGAGAACCACCGTCCAGTCATCTGGTGCTGTGCAAACAAGGGCAGCTCTTATGAGGGTGTCTTTTTCTAGGTCAAATGACTCCCCAGCCAGCTGGTTCATGATTTTTTCGACAATATCCTCTCGCTCTAGAGGTTCGTTTGAAAAATCATACATCTCTGGTTCAAAGGTCATCTCCTCGTCTATTTCAGCGTAGATTTGACCATCATCTTGCTTAAAGTGCATTTTTAAAACTTCATGCCTATTAAATGTCTCTTTAAGAGCCTCTATAAACCATGGCATATGGGCTTGGCCTTGTATTCTAGCCACCCCTACCATATTATAAATGGTAGCATCGGGGCTTATGTTGTTTGCAATCCATATTTTTTCTTGTGCAAAGGTTAAGGGGTAGCGGTTGTTTTCTAGCTTGATAGGCTCTATTTTAGGGCCACCTTGAGCCTGTTGGATAAGCTTCTCTCTCAACAGCTTTTCCAGCATGGCTCTTTTTTCAGGCGATAGCCCGCTAAGCTTGTCGTCTTTTTTACTCATTTATTTGCACCTCTTTAATGTTATAGTGGCTCTCTCAAAGCTGTTGCTACCCCGAGATTAATTAAATAGTTAGTTATTCTTTAGCATTTCTGCCATTTCTTCGTCTGACATGCTTTCTAATTGAGCAAGGAGCATATCTAGGTCTTCTTCCGTTGTTTCCTCAATCAAGTCTTCAATAGTGTTTAGCTCTAATAAGGTATCTAAATGGCTTGCGATTTTTTCTACCTGAATGTTCAAGCTTTGGCTGCTTAGAAGGTCGATAACCGTGAGGCTAGCCCCTAGCTTAAGCTCGATTTTGTTTCTCAGCTCCGTGGCTACCATAGAGTCTAAGCCAAGCTCGGTTAAGGTTTTCTCCATCTCTATATCTTCTTGCTTCATATGTAAGGCTCTGGATACAATATTAACCACATGCTCTTCTAATAGCTGTATTCTAGCATCACCCTCTGCAGCTACATATGCCTCTTGAAACTCTTTGAGTATTTCAGCATCTGTTCTTAGCTCGGTTTCTCCATCCGCCAGCCCCTTCTCAAGCCACTCGTTTAGATAAGGCGTTCTACTTTTAGCACTAGCTTCTTTAAACGCCTGCCAATCAGCCTCTAAAACGGCTGTGTAAGGTATGTTTTGATGGATGAGACGCTCTAGCACCTGTATGCCTCTTTCTGGGCTTATTGGCTCTAGGCCTTTGTTTCGATATACATTTATTAGGTTTAAATCTTTAACCATGCCTACAGCCCAAGGCCCCCATGCTATGCTTAAACCAGCTAACCCCTTCTTTCTTCTATAAGAGATAAGCCCATCTAAAAAGGCATTAGCCGCAGCATAGTTAGCCTGCCCAGCTGATGTTATCATAGCAGCAACTGAAGAGAAAATCACAAAAAAGTCTAAAGGCTTATCTTCAAAATATTGATGCAACAGCCAGTTTGACGACACTTTAGTTTCGTATACCTCATCAAACACCTCTTTAGGCATTTGAGAAATAAACATATCTTTTACAATGCCCAAAGCACTTATTACACCTTTAACCTCTTTTATTTTTTGGGAATTTTCGGTGAAGTATTGCTCAACGGCCTTTTCGTCTGCAAAGTCAAGTGCGTCAACCTCAACCGCCACACCTTTATCTTCAAGGCCTTTCACGAAATTAATACGCTCTTTCACTCTATCGTCAATGTCGTCATTTTCCCAATCAGACCTTCTCGGCAAGCTTACCCTACCTAGGAGGATAAGCTTTTTAGCACCCTTTTCTGCAAGCCACTCTGCCACCAATTTACCCAAGGCACCAAATGCACCTGTTATCATATAGCTGCCTTCTTCGCTCGTGGTAAAGGGTAGCGGCTTGGTTAGGTTTGCGGTGTTTTTAAGCCTAGCACCATATCTCTTGCCAAGGCGATAAGTTATTTGGTCTTCTTCATCGTTGTTGTGCAAGGTTTGTATAGCTAGCTGGCTCAAGCTTTCTTCTACAGCTTGCGGGTCTAGGTCTACAATGCCGCCCCAAAGGCTTATGTACTCTTGGTTTCCTATTAGCTTTGCCGTACCCCAAATGGCGTTTTGCATCATTTCAGGCTCTTCTTGAGGCAAGGTGGCTTGTGAACCTTTTGTTACAATCCAAAGCTTTGGCGTTTCTTCGCTTGCGGCAACAGCCTTTAGCAAAGTCATTACCGAATATACGCCAACGCCTCCTGATGAAGAAATGTTTTGCATGTTGATTTCGTCATTCTTTGGCAAGTCAATATTCCAAAAATGGAGGATGCCCTTAATGGGAGTTTCTTTTTTCACCGCATCATACAACGCCAGCATATCGTCATCGTTATTTAGCCTAATTGTAGCTTTTTTCAGCTCCATGTTGATCGACAAATCATCCCCCGCAGATACATAGAAGCTTGATTCACCCAAGCTTTCTAAGGTGCTTGCATACTTAGCACCTACACCGCCTTTGTCTCCTAAAATAACCCAAACTCCAGCTTTATCCTCTTTTTCGGATAGGTCGACAGGGTCAAGCTCTAACCATTGCAGGTCATAAAGCCAAGTGTCTAACACCTTTAGGGGCAAGCTTTGCTTTGTATTTTGTAAAGACTGCACCTTTAAGCCCTTGATTGTAGCTATAAGTCCACCATCTTGATTGTAAAGGTATATGTCGTTTTTCGTGTAAACGTCGGTTCTTTCCGTTCTTTGGCAATGCACCCACATTTCTTGTGATAATGGGCTATGTAGTGAGAATTTATCCATACTAACAGGCAACCTAATGTCAAAGGCCTCATCGCCTTTGCCTACAGTTGCGGCAAACTCTAAAGATATAGTACCTTGGAAGCAAGCATCTAAAACACCTGGGTAAAGCTCATATTGCTCTATCTCATCTACATGGGGCATGGCTAGCTTAGAGATAGCCACATCTTCGGTTATCCATATATTCTCAATAGCTGCAAATGTGTTGGTGTAGCTAAAGCCTGTGCTGGCATAGGTTTCATAAAGGGTCTCTTTATCAAATGTAGCTATGCTTTTTTGTGTCTTCTCTTTTAGGGTCTCTATATCAATGTTGTTTTGAGAGCCAAAGTTTTGCATCTGCTTAAAGATGCCTTTTGACACAAGCTCAGGGCTACCTGCGTTTGAAACATTATAAATCATAAATTCAGAGCGTTGCTCATCAAGTGAGATTTGCAACTTTGTTGACTTATTAGCTTGGATGAAAACAGCCTTTAAAAACTCTACGCTCTCTATAGCATAAAAGCCTTTGCCATAGTATTCATTAGCCATTTGCAAGGCCATCTCCGTGTAGCCCGCAG
>WQVB01000122.1 GCA_009781815.1 Defluviitaleaceae bacterium | reverse complement strand
TTCCTGTCAATTTGATGTTCCTTAACCGTTTTCTCTATTTCATACCTTTGACATAACATAATTAATCACCTATGAATATAAATTCTACGCACGCACCATCCTTTAAATAGAGATATTGTGATGCATTATAAATCGTATTTCATAAATAGTATCCCCCTAATTCTAATCCCAATTTACTTCGTCGATAGACACATACTCTCCACGAACAAACTCTTCCCGACCTATTTTATGGGATTCTATCTCATCTATAAGTGGCTCATCCTCAGGTATGAATCTAAGCATAACATTGTAAAGAGTCTCAAGGCCAGATTCTTCAACAATATCTACAAGGCTGCGAATACGTTCTCTAGTTGGATTCATAACACTATACCTCCTATTTATACGAACTCCCTCTAGGGAGGATATTTTCTATGATTATCTCGTTTGCATCGGCCTGAAATATTATCCGCCAATCGCCTACCCTTAATCTATATAGCAAACTATAGCCTTTTAGACGTTTTATGTCGCCCTCGGGCAATTTATATATGGCTTGATGTATTCGTTGCTTTGTAGCTTTATCTAGCCGCTCTATTGACTTTAACGCCTGCTTTACAAAGAAAATCTTCATCATATACCGCCTATAGTATCGATTGCCTTTTAAAATACACTACATTTTGCTAGGGGCTTTTATCCCTAAAATCCCCAATGCGGATGCCAAAACATCCCTCACGCAATGGGTCAAATACAGGCGTGCTTTTTTCAAGTCTTCATCAGTTTTTAAAATTGGGTTGTTGTGATAAAACTTATTGTAACCTTGGGCAACCGCAATAATAAACCTTGATATTACAAAAGGCTCATATTTATTTGCGGCTTCCTCTATTTTATCGCCAAAGGTGGCGATGGTTTTTATCAGCTCAAACTCCTCATCAGATGTTAGTAGAGACACATCAGCATCGCTATAATCCACATCACTTGCCTTTTCTAAAACCGAGCAGCAACGGGCGTGGGTGTATTGGGCATAGGGGCCAGTTTCCCCCTCAAAGCTAAGCATACGCTCCCAAGAAAACTCTACATCTTTTACTCGGCTGTTGAAAAGGTCGTTAAATATAATAGCCCCAAGGCCTACTTGCTGTGCAACTGCTTCTTTATCTTCAAGGGTTGGGTTTTTTTCTTCAATGGTCTCTCGCACTTTTTCAATGGTTTGGTCAATCAAATCTTCCATCAAAAGCACATTACCCTTACGGGTAGACATTTTGCCTTCAGGCAGGTTCATAAAGCCAAAGGGCACATGCACTAGCTCATCTTTTGCCCATTTATAGCCCATTAGCTCTACAACCTTAAAAAACTGGGCAAAGTGGAGGTTTTGCTCATTAGCCGTAACATATATAGCCTTGGCAAAGTTATACTCATTTTTGCGATATAGAGCCGAGGTAATATCACGGGTGGCATATAGGGTGCCGCCGTCTTTACGAAGGATGAGGCATGGAGGCATTTTATGCTCTTCAAGGTCAACAAGCATTGCTCCCTTGTCTTCAATCAACAAGCCCTTGGCGGCAATCTCCTCCACTACGGGTGTCATTTTGTCGTTATAAAAGCTCTCACCGTTGTAGGAGTCAAAATCTATCTCAAACAAATCATAAATCTTTTTATAATCCAGAAGGCTAATGTCTTTAACCAATCGCCAAAGGTTAAGGGCATATTCATCCCCCTGCTCCATTTTTAAAAACCAAGCACGAGCCTCGTCTTCAAGCTTAGGGTTTTCTTCCGCCTCATCATGAAAACGAACATAAAGCTTAACAAGGGCGTCAATGCCCCCTGCTACAACTTCATCTTTATTGCTCCAACGCTCAAAAGCCGTTATAATCTTGCCAAATTGGGTGCCCCAATCTCCCAAATAGTTAATAGAGTAGGAGCGATAGCCAAGCTTATTGAAGATATTGTAAAGAGCATGGCCAATAACCGTAGAGCGTAGGTGGCCTATGTGAAAAGGCTTGGCAATGTTGGGGGATGAGTAGTCTATAACCACATACTGCCCAACCCCAATATCTCTTTTGCCATAATCTTCACCAAGGGTATAAACCTGTGGTAGCACGCCCTTTGCATAGGCATCACGCTTTAGATAAAAGTTTAGGTAAGGGCCTTTAGCCTCTATTTTGTCTACAAAGCTAGGCGGGGTTATAGCCTCGCATATTTCTTGGGCAATGGCTGGTGGGGCTTTTTTAAGCTCCTTAGCAAGCCTAAAACAAGGAAAGGCAAAATCCCCCAAATCAAGCTCTGGGGGTGTTTCTATAGAGGCTATAACATCCTCCATAGGCATATTTGTTTGCTTCTCTAAAATCTTTGCTATCTCTAGTTTAAAATCCATGTATATATCAATCCCGTCCCAAACGTCATTGCGGGCTCACGTCATTCCGATTTGCCGCATCAGAACACCCTACCTTTAGTCATTGCGGACTTGATCCGCAATCTCAATATGCTTAGCACTTAAAGATTAGCAATTTCAGTTAGGGAGATTGCGGATCAAGTCCGCAATGACGAAGAGATTTGCCCTTATTTAGTATTTTTAAAATTCTGCTGTGCGTCGTAAAATTCACCTAGGATGTTGTTATAAAAATCCTCAACCTGCCTTGACCTATGCATATGGTCGTTAAGGTTTTCTTTAAACATTTTCTCAAGGGTGGATAAGCATTTAAGCACATATGCGTCAAACTCGTCATATTGCTCTTCAACAACCCTGCTTGCATTTGCTATCATCTCATCAGATGTTTTTTTGGCGTTAAAGGTTATCTCATGCTCATTTGTCATTCTTTCAACTTCATCTTGAGCTGCCTTTATAATCATAGCGGCATTTGTGCGAGCTTCGCTTACATGGCTTTCGCTTTCGCTTAGCACTCGCTTAGCTTGGTTTATCTCTGATGGTAGACCCTTTTTCATATCAGCCACCATAGCTCTAATGTCGTCTATAAGGGCAAATAGAGCTTCTTTTTCGATTTTAACTTTTGATGATAAGGGCAAAGATGGGGAGCTGTCAATCTCATCATCCATTCTTGATAATGTATCTTCTATTTTTTCTATTTGAGATAGTATATATTCCATTTTTTCGCCTCCCGAAAAATTTATTGTATAGTATTTCAACTTGAAAACACTACAGCGAGCTGATCTAGTGGTTTGCTCTGCAAACTTACCAAAGACCACTTTCACAAAGTGAAAGCACATGGCAATATGGTAAAAAGACGAGCTTGGTGTGGTGATTTTTAAGCTGAAATACTATGGATTCAAAAATCCAGTTAAGCTATTATATCATATAGACGCAATTTTTTGCAATATTTTCTTTTCAACTACATTAGGCACCATGAAAGACACATCGCCCCCAAGAGATGCCACCTCTTTAACCATTGATGAAGAAATGTATGAGTATTGCAGGCTGGTGGGCAAAAATAATGTTTCTATATTATCACTTAAGGCCTTGTTTGTAATAGCCATTTTAAATTCGTTTTCAAAGTCTGCCGTGGCTCGCAGGCCGCGTATAATAACCTTTGCGGAGGTTTGCTTTGCAAAATCCACAAGCAAACCTGAAAAAGCTTGTACATCTACATTTTCAAAAGGGTGGCATGCTGCTTTTATCATCTCTACCCGCTCTTCTGTTGAGAATAAAGGCCTTTTTGAACCATTGCAAAGCACAGCCACAACAAGGTTATCTACCACTTTAGATGCTCGTTTTATAATGTCAAGGTGGCCGTTTGTTATAGGGTCAAAGCTACCTGGGTAAATGGCTATCATTTTGCACCTTCCTTAAAAAAATCAACTTGGTGTTGCCGTATGTTCGCTCTTTAAAAACTTCTAAAAGAGACAAGTCTATATTTTTTGCTTCTTTTGATGTTTCCACAATAATATAACCCATATCAGCCAAAATGTCTAGCTCTAAAATAGCTTTTAGGGTTTTGTTGGCCAGCTCCTCAAAATATGGTGGGTCTAAAAATATTATATCAAAATGTTTTTTTGAAAGCTTTTGTAGTATTTTCGCGGCATCTCCTTGAAATATTGTGGCCTTATCTTGAAGTTTAGTTTTTTCAAGGTTTTGGCGGGTTAGCTCTAAAGATATTTTATCAGCATCTAAAAAAATAGCTTTCTTGGCCCCTCGGCTTAAGGCCTCTATACCTATAGCTCCACTACCACAAAAAATATCTAAAAAATTGCAATCAATTACATCGTTTTGTATGATGTTAAATAAATTTTCTTTGATGTAATCCGAAGTAGGGCGGATACCTTCATGTTTCGGAGGCAGGAGTTTTGTGCCTCTAGCCTTGCCTGCTATAACTCGC
>WQVB01000121.1 GCA_009781815.1 Defluviitaleaceae bacterium | reverse complement strand
TTCTTTTTCATCAATATCAATAGAAATAACATCTTCACACCCTGCCACTATAGGGTGGGCATTTAGCATATGGGGGCATACGGGGGTTATAATCATCATGTTAGATATAGGGTTGAGCAAAGGCCCCCCTGCCGAGAGGTTATAAGCCGTTGACCCTGTGGGCGTTGCCACAATAACCCCATCAGCACAAAAGCTCTCGATATACTCTCCATTGATGCTAAGGTTGTAATGTATAGGTCGTGAGCTTTGCCCTCTGTGTATAACTATATCGTTTAAAGCTGCGATTGTGCTGCCTCCAGCTGGGTTTAAAACCTCTGCCTCTAGCATCATTCGCCTTTCGACTTTATAATCTCCAGCCAAAAGCTTGCCTACAGCTTCTAAAGCACCTTCAGATGAGGTGTCGGTCAAATACCCAAGCCTACCAAGGTTGATGCCCAGTAGGGGGATGTTTCTTTTCGCCACCTGATGCACAGCTGCAAGCATTGTGCCGTCGCCACCGAGGGCTATTATATAGTCAATATCATCTTCGAGGCTTTCGCAAGCAATATGCCCTAAGCTCTTGATGAAGCTTTTTATTTCATCGGTTTTGCTGGCGTTTATATCTCGCTTTTCATTTGTGATAAAGCCGATTTTTTTCATCTTAAGCCTCCCTCTCGGTTGCCTCTTTCACCACACTTGATATTTGCCTTTGGGAGACTATGGCAACTCCATCACCTTTCTGAACAAAAAGCAAATATTCTACATTACCACCCTTGCCCTTTATAGGCGAAAAGTCAATATTCAAAGGCCTTAAGCCTATTTCTACACATTTATCACAAACGCCCTTTATAGCCTTTTCATGGTCTTTAGGGTTTTTTGCAATCCCTTTTTTATTGACGGCTTTTGGTCCAGCTTCAAACTGGGGTTTTATCAAAAGTATACCGCACCCCTCATCTTTCAAAACCCCATAAACACTAGGTAGTATGAGAGTTAAAGATATAAAAGACACATCCACCGCCACAAAATCAGCCAAAAAGGGTAAGCTTTCACGCTCTACCTTGCGTATGTCGGCATCTTCCCACACTATAACTCTAGGGTCATCTCGCAACTTTTCATGGATTTGGTCGCTGCCGTTGTCAATAGCCAGCACGGCAGAAGCACCATTTTGCAACATGCAATCGGTAAAGCCACCTGTAGATGCCCCAATGTCCATACACTTTAGACCCTGCAAATCAACCCGAAACACCTCAAGCCCCTTTGCCAACTTTAGCCCGCCACGAGACACATAAGGCAAAGCTTTGGCATCAACAACCACCTTTACACCTTCATCCACCTTCATGCCAGGCTTGGTGATGACTTTGCCGTCAACCAAGCATTCCCCTAAAAGCACAAGCTCCTTCGCTTGCTCTCTTGAAACACCCGCCACCTCAGCCACCAAAACATCCAGCCGCTTAGCATCCATTTTCCAACATCTCCAAGGCTTTTTTGGTTATGCTCTCCGCATCCAGCCCAGCATCTCGCAAAATCTCTTCTCGTGTGCCTTGGGGTAAAAAGGCATCAGGCAAGGCGAAATTGTGCAATCTTATTGGCTTTTTAAAGTGTCTCACCTTGCTCGCTATAATCTCGCCAAAGCCCCCGCAGGCTACATTTTCTTCTAGGGTAAATATATACTCAAAGCCCTCAAGGGTAGCTATTAAATCTTTATCAATAGGCTTTGCAAACCTAGCGTTTATCAGCTTCGGCTCATGCCCAGCCTCCACAAGCTTTTCTCTCAAGCTTGACGCCACATCAATCATAGACCCTATCGACAAAATGGCTATCCCTTTGCCTTCCTCCAAAACTTCCCACCTACCAAGGTCTATAGAGGCACATCTATCACCATAAAGGTTAGACGGCACATCTTTCGGGTATCGAATAGCCACGGGGCCGTTATGATTAAAAGCAAAATCCAGCATGGTCTCAAGCTCCTGCCCGTTTCGTGGCGACATAATGGTCATATTTGGCATGTGAGACAAAAAGCTAATATCATACGCCCCTTGGTGGGTCTCCCCATCTGCAGGCACAGCCCCAGCCCTATCTAACACAAATACCACAGGTAGGTTTTGTAAACATACATCATGCAATATTTGGTCATAAGCACGTTGGAGGAATGTGGAGTATATAGCCACAACAGGCCGCAAGCCAGTTTTAGCAAGCCCCGCCGCAAATGTTACGGCATGGCTTTCGGCTATACCTACATCAAAAAAATGCTTGGGGAACCTTCGCTTAAACTTACACAAGCCAGTGCCCGTAGGCATAGCAGCTGTAATGGCTACAATTTTGTCGTTGCTCTCTCTAAGTTTCAATATCTTACCTGAAAAAATATCGGTGTAAGCTTGGCTTTCATCCACCTTTAAGGTTTTGCCCGTTTTCACATCAAAAGGGGCAATGCCGTGAAACTTAAAGCTAGCACCCTCTGCAGGGCCATATCCCTTGCCCTTCTGGGTAACCACATGTAGCAACACTGGCCCTTTAACTCGCTTGACATTTTGCAAAATATCCACAAGCTTGCCTAGGTTATGCCCATCCACAGGCCCATAATATTTAAAGCCAAGCTCCTCAAAAAGCACGCCAGACAGCAGCAGATACTTTAAACGAGTTTTAGCCTGATGTATAAATTTTTCGGAAAAATCACCAACAAAAGGGGTGTTTTTCAATATATTCCTAACATCTTTTTTCGCATTAATATATGAAGGGGTCGTTCGCAAATATTTCAAGTGTTTAGACATAGCCCCTACATTTTCAGAAATAGACATTTGGTTGTCGTTTAGCACCACAAGCATGTTTGTGTCGCTTCGCCCTATATTGTTCAAAGCCTCGAGAGCCAGCCCGCTTGTGATAGCCCCATCTCCAGCCACAGCCACAATATTATGGCTTTCGCCTTGCAAATCTCGGCTAACAGCCATGCCAAAGGCGGCAGATAAAGATCTAGAGCTATGCCCCACGTCAAAAGCATCATGAACACTTTCTGAAGACTTTATAAAGCCCGACATGCCCCCCTTTTGACGTAGCGTTTTAAAGCCCTCCATACGCCCTGTTAGGATTTTGTGGGTATAGCATTGATGCCCCACATCCCACAAAATTTTATCTGTAGGGGAGTTTAAGCAATAATGCAAAGCCACGGTCAAATCCACAACCCCTAAATTAGACGAGAGATGCCCCCCCGTTTTTGAAATTGAAGACACCAAAAACTCCCTAACCTCCGCCGCCAGGGCGTTAAGCTCGGTTGTTTTAAGTTTTTTTAGATCCTGCGGGCATTGTATTTTGTTGATAAATCTCATTAAAATACCTCATCTATAAGCTGCAGCAAAAACGCTGCATTTTTAAGGCTGTTTAAATCTTTATATAGCTCACTCTTTGTTTCTTCAAAAATCTTTTTATATTTATCTCCGCCAATTTTTGATACATTGGCGTCCTTATCGTCAATATCATCTTTCATTTGGAATGCAATGCCAAAGTTTAGCCCTATCTTCTCCAATAAAAAAAGGTCGTCTAAATCGCTTGAGCATAATCCACCAGCAACAAATGCCTCTCTAAAAAGAAAAGCGGTTTTTTTGTTATATATCTCGAAAATATCTTCATGGTTTTTTGGCGTGTCAGCTATGTCTAAAGCCTGCCCGCCCACCATGCCAAAAATACCGCAGGCTTTAGCCACTCTTTTAGCGGCGGCTATTTGCCCTTTATCCATACTATCGCAACAAACTTCAAGCATAATTTCATAAGCTAGGTTAAGCATGCCATCGCCCGCCAAAATAGCCATGCCTTCTCCAAAAGCCTTGTGGTTGCTGGGTTTTCCTCTTCTAAAGTCATCATCATCCATAGCGGGCAAATCATCATGAACAAGAGAATATGTATGAATAAGCTCTATAGCACAGGCAAAGGGTAAGGCTTTTTTAACATCCCCGCCAAAGGCTTCGCAAACAGCCAAAACAATAACAGGGCGGAGTCGCTTGCCTTCAGAGAACAAGCTATATGATATAGCTTCTTTCAAGCTGTGTGGGCAGCCTCCAGCCAGATACCCATGCAGGGCTTGGTCTATAAGGGTTATTTTGGCTTTAAGCTCTTTTTCAAATACATCTTTACTCATTATCATCACTCTTTATTTGAAAAACTTCTTCAAAACCATCTTTTAATATCATCACATCTTTTTCAAACTCATTTAAAACATGGGCACACTCTACAGCTAAAGCCATGCCCTCTTTATACATTTCAAGAGACGATTCTAAAGGTGAATCCCCCTCTTCAATATCTCTAATTATCTGGTTTAAACGTTCTAACTTTTCTTCAAAATTCTTCATAAAAT
>WQVB01000120.1 GCA_009781815.1 Defluviitaleaceae bacterium | reverse complement strand
TGCATCTAAATGTCGTCATCCCATGACAAGGAGATCCCGCATCCGTAGGTTGAGCCTGGTTTTAGGCGAAACAAGTGCGGGATGACGATATTGAGTTGGCTGGAGGAGCCATAATTACTATGAAAACAGTTTCTCAGGGTACTCCCCTTTATCTATCAAGCCCCAAATGGCACATTTGGCCTTTTCTAGGTCTTCTTTGTATGTAATGCCCATCCATTGGTCGGTTACAGGCAGCACCTTCATAGTTGCTTTGCCTGCTTTAAGCATTTTTTTAACTGTGGCGTTTAAAAAGTACTCTGCATCAAGGTTTTGGGCATTTTCTTTTAAAAAGGCGTCAAAGCCTTTTTCTATTTCTTGAAAAATAAGGGTTGAGAAGCCGAAAGCTAGCATATTAACGATGCTGTTGCAAGCCAGCTGGTTGTCTGCATCTTCTTCACAAACAATAATATCGCCTTGACGTTGTATTTTACGCTTTTCAACTATATCCGTTAAAAAGCCATCTTTATCTACGGTGCAGATAGCCCTTGAAACCGTGCCATGCTTTGAGATGGTGTTTTCAAGCATATGGCCTGGCATAGCGAAGGATGTTTCGTCTTTTTGTGTCTTTAAAAACTGACACATAGAGGTAAAAACGCCCCTGCCGTAAAAGTCATCTGCAGAGATAACCATAAAAGGCTCATGCACCACATGGCGTGCCGCCCACAAAGCGTGAGATGTACCCCAAGGCCTTTCTCTTGCTGGGGTAGGGGTGCAGCCTTCTGGAAGGTCATCCATATGTTGAAAGGCAAGCTCTACCTCTATGCCTTTAATATTGTTTACAACTTTTTCACGAAAATCTGCCTCCATTGCCTCTTTGATAACAAAGACGACCTTGGTAAAGCCAGCTTGTATAGCATCATAAACCGAAAAATCTGCTATAATCTCGCCGCTTTTGCCTAGAGGCTCCATTTGCTTTAAGCCGCCGAAGCGAGAACCTAAGCCCGCCGCTAATATAACTAAGGTAGTATCCATAAAGTCTCCTAAAAACTGCTTATGACATCTTTGTTTAGTGCCTTTAAAATCTCCCTAGAAAGGTTTAACCCGTGGGTATAGTCTGGCAGGTGTGATATAGAGTTGGGGCTGTGGGCATATCGCACAGGGTGGCCTATAACTATTGTAGGGGCCCCTTGGTTTGCAAGGTGAAAAACACCACCGTTTGTTGCCCCGCCTGCGCGCACCGCCTCTTGAGTTGGTATGCCGTTTTTAGCTGCAACGTCTAAAGCGAAGCGTATAAAGCGTGGGTGTGTAACCATGCCTTGGTCTATATGCCTAAGCATCGGGCCTTTTTTGAGGCTTGTTTGCACCATATCAGGCATGGCGAAGGTATCATCCGCTGGGGTGCCTTCAAAACAAATAACTATATCTGGCTTAATTTTGTTTGCTACAACTTTTGCCCCTCTCATGCCAATCTCTTCTTGAGAAGATAGCACGCCTACCACGTTTACATCAAGGTTAAGGTCAGCTATTTGGTGCATAAGCTCTATTACGGATGCACAGCCCAAGCGGCAGTCAAAAGCCTTACCTTTCATTATTTGAGATTTTTCATCCATCTCAAAAAACGGAACAGGTGCTATAGGGCAAGCGGGGGTGATGCCGAAAAGTTCTATAGCCTCTTGCTTAGAGGTTGCCCCTACGTCTATAACCAAATCAGAAATCTCAAGAGAGCCTTGTGAAGCACCAAAGTGAGGGGGCTTTGAGGCCATAACGCCTGTTACAAATTCACCTCTATTGTTTTTGATAAGCATTTTTTGAGCGGCTAGCACCTCTGGCACCCAATGCCCAAGAGGCACAAAGGCTATTGTGCCGTTGGATTTTACCGCCTGCACCATAAGGCCAACCTCATCTGCATGGGCGTCAACAAGCACCGTTGGTAAATCTGGGTTATGCTCTTTCATATAAATATAAAAATTTCTTGTGCTATCTTCTTCAATTTTAAAAGCACCTTTTGGGGCATATTGCCTAGCGACGGCAACTACATCATCTTCAAAAGCAGGTGGGCCAAAAGCTAGGCTTAAATCTCTAATTAAATCTAACGAATTAAAATCTTGCTTGCTCATTTTATCTTCTCCTTCACTTTCTCCTTCATTAAAAGCGTTAAAAACACACTATCCCTAATAATACATCACTTTCGACAAAATGTCAATGCCCACGTCATTAGACTTGTTGCTAAATTAATACTTCTCTCAATCACGCCTCACTCCCCTGCCGTCATCCTGAGCTTGACTCAGGATCTATGCATGATAGTGCATACCCAACTAAGCCTGCCCTTCTCCAATTAGATCCTGAGTCAAGCTCAGGATGACGGCAGGGGAGTGCTTTGAATTGAGCTTCGCCTGAAGGATAAGGCTCAACCAAGGGCTCAGGATGACAGTTTTGTAGAGTAGGATGATGATATGTAGAAAACGACAAAACCAATCACCCCACCCACCAGATTATGCATTATATCCTCTACAGCAAACACCCCACGAAAGGTAAGGAGCTGAACAATCTCGATGAAAAAGGTGGAGAGAAAAAGGATAGGCATGGTGAGGTAAAACTTTCTAAGAGGGTGCCAAACAAAAGGGAGGAGAAAGCCCAAAGGCATAAACATAACAATATTGATGACAATGCCCCTAACCTCTACAACGGCAAGGTGGGAGGGGGCTGCTAAAGCTCGCCTATAGGAGGCTATAGGGTCAACCTCTATGGGGTTATAGGGGCTGCCTCTAAAAAATAAAAGAGTGATAGAAAACAAAAAAGCCAGGTAGAGCCAAAAAATAACTTCACGTTTTTTTATATTTTGTGATTGAATTTTAACTCACACTCCTTTATAATATGGTAAGTGGCATCTTTGGCGTGCAAGTACGCCATTCTAAATAATTATTGTAAAGGAGATAAGAAAATGAAAGAATTGTTTATACAAAACCGTGAAAATTTTGGCGATATGATGGATAGTGGAAGTGTTTTGGTGCTTTATAACGGCAAGCCGCCTGTTATGCGAGGCAACCGTTATTACGATTTTTCAACTCAGCGAAATTTTTATTATATGACAGGTATTGACGTGCCAAACCTTATATTGACCATTAAAAAAGACCATGCAGGCGTTGTGGAGCAAACCCTATACCTTGAGCGTTATGATGAGTTTACAGCCAAGTGGGACGGGGCGGCAATGACGAAAGAAAAGGCTGTGGAGCTATCTGGCATCACAAACCTTGCTTATATTGATGAGCTTGAAGCCCACCTGCAAAGGGCTTTTATGCGAGAGCGTATTAGCAAAATGTACCTTGATATGGAGCATAAAAGCTTTAGCGATGCAAACTCGCCTGAGCTTGACATGGCGGTGCGTATGAGAGAGAAGTTCCCCCCCATTGCTTTGACGGATGCTTACCCCTTGTTTGGAGACTTGCGAGTGGTTAAAAGCGATGCTGAAGTTGCACTTATCCAAAAGGCGGTGGATATAACTGGCGAGGGTGTGTATGCCTTTTTTGACAATGTAAAGCCTAATATGATGGAATATGAGCTTGAGGCACATTGGGAGTATATTGTGAAGAAAAACGGCACTAGCAAATCTTTCAGCACCATAATGGCGGCTGGGGCAAATGCTACTGTTTTGCACTATCACAATAACGACAGCAGGATAAAAGACGGCGACCTTGTTTTGGTGGATTTTGGAGCGCAATGGAGCTGGTATTGTGGAGATATTTCACGCACCTTTCCAGCTAATGGAAGGTTTAGCCCACGCCAAAGGGAACTTTATAATATTGTGCTTGAAGCCAACAAAAAGATTCTTGATATGATAAAGCCTGGAGTAAGGTTTGGGGATTTAAACGAGGCTGTGATAGACCATTATTTTCAAGAGCTTGGCAAGATTGGCTTGTTGACAAGCCGTGATGAGGTTTATAAATATTATTATCACGGTGTGTCGCATATGCTGGGGCTGGAGGTGCATGACATAAACAAGGGCTCTGTGCTTAACCGCAATGATGTTATACTTGAGGCAGGCATGGTGCTGACTGTAGAGCCTGGGCTGTATATATCTGATGAGGCTATAGGCATACGTATTGAAGATAATGTTGTGGTTACAAAAGATGGCTGTGATGTGCTGTCAAAAGGCATTATAAAGGAAGCTGACGATATTGAAAAATATATGGCAGGAAGATAAGGCAAGCTTTAAAGAGGCGGATATGTACCTGCCACTAAAAGGCTTTTTTGAGGGCTTGGGCTATGAGGTTAAAGGCGAGGTAAAGGGGCTTGACATGGCTTTGGTAAAGGGCGACACCATATATGGGGTAAAGCTTAAAAAAGCCTTTAACATG
>WQVB01000119.1 GCA_009781815.1 Defluviitaleaceae bacterium | reverse complement strand
TTTCTCTTCCTTCTTTATTCGGCATACTTATATTTCCCAATCCTTGAAGATCGCTTAAAAAAGCATCTCTCGGCATTAGAAAACTCGCAGCGAAATTATCTGCTTGCTTTTCCATCATATCGTTTTTAAATGGATGTAGCACCAAATGACCCAGCTCATGGGCAAGGTTAAAATTAACACGTGCGAGAGTTTGCTTGTTGTTTTTTGCGATTACAATCATAGACATTTTGTTTCGTCTGTTATCAAATGCAGAAAGACTATAAGCATCTCCTTTGTCTTTGTCTTTGAAATCCATTTGAGCTAAAATCACCCCATGTGTTTCTAATAACGAGGAAAATTTATTTAAAGGAAAACTGCCAATTCCAAAAAAGCTACGCACATACTTTGATATGCTTTCAATCACTTCTATATATTCTTGCTCGTTTTTTGTTAGTAGTTTGTCGATATACTCATTAGGTATGCTAGGTAAATTAAGTTGTGGCATAGCTTTTGTATATGGGGTTAAAAAACGATACATCTCTAGTAGATGCTTTGCATTTTTCCTTTGTATGCCCTCCCTCTTTTTGCTATACCCTACATTTGAACGAAAATTAATATCTCCAATAGCGATTTCAATATCACTTTTAGTAAAGAAGTATCTATAATCAAATTCAAAATCAAGGGCTGATGAAACTTTATGTGCCATTCTATTGTCAAGTATCATTTCGCCTGCTTCAAGTTTTTTATAAGAGTTTAATGATACATCTATGCGCTTTGACATTTCTGTTTGAGATATACTTTTATATTCTCTTGCCTCACGTAGCCTTATGTGGTTAAATTCGTTTTTCATATAAATTTATCCACCAAACCTTTCATTATATGCTAAAAGGGATCTTTCTCATCGAAAGGAGGCATCTCTTCTATGTATACCCCTTCATATTCTATATACTTTTCAATGTTTACCTCGGCACGCTCTATATATTCATCAACTAAGGTTATTTTTTCGGGGACATCAATTTCTTTTGATGGTATAGAGATTTTCCCATCTGATAGTCTATATATTGCACTTCCAAAATTGAGGTTGTTATTGTAGATTATTAGTATAAAGTGAAAATCTTCATATTCCTCAGATAGACCTAGTTTCCGAAGTTTTTCAGATTTGTTCGAAACAGAAAAAAGACTCTGTTGCAAGCCCTCATTCAAGCCTTCGTGTTCTTCCACAAAAAGAGAATCATCTGCAACGCTTTTGCCTTTATAGCTTATGATAACTTTATTAGTTTTGTCTATAATCCTATAGGTTATGTACCCGTTCGAAGCCACATGGGGATTTAGTTCTAAGTCCTCTATGTCTTTAGTCCCAAATCTAAGCTCTTCATAAACTTTAGTGTTTATGAAATTAATATTAAAATGAGATTTAAAACTTTGCGTTGTCAGCTTGTTTTTTCGAATAAATTCGTCTAATTTTCTCTCTTCAATTGCAGTTTTAATGCAGTAAGCAATATTACCAATTACTGCTTTTATGTCATCATTTTCAAAAATATGTTCCATGCCCCACCCATCCTTTCATTTCATCTTATTTTCTATCATTATACACTACAGTAGCATCTCAGTCAAGCCATGAAAAACCTTTTTCTAAATAAAAGCACCCATCACCACATTAGCCAAATCCAATCCCTTAGACGTAAGGCGTATTTTGTCGCCCTCTTGTTCCAAAAACCCCTCTTCAATCATCTCTCTCAACACTTCCCCAAAAACCTCAAAAATACCCTTAGCAAAACGCCTTTGAAATTCGGCTACACTTATACCTCCAAGCATCCGCAACCCCAAAATAACAAACTCTCTCATCTCTTCATCTTGGTCAATATCTTCAATATGTATCAAATCATAGCCGCCAGCCAAATACTCCCCCACATCATCCGTCTTTTTTAAGCGTGCTTTATTGAGATAAGAAGACGCACCAAGACCCAAGCCGAGGTACTCACCGCCAGTCCAATAGGTTTTGTTATGCTTGCACTCAAAGCCCTCTTTTGCCCAGTTAGATATTTCATAATGCCCAAAGCCCTCACCCGCCAGAAAACCTTTAACATGGTGATACATAGCCCTTTCGGCATCTTCTTCAGGCATTTTATCAAGCAAGGCGTGATTAGACGCAAGGGGCGTGCCCTCCTCCACCGTTAAGCTATAGCATGATATATGGGTAATGGGCAAGCTCGTGGCGGTTTTTAAGGTTTTGGCTAGGCTTTCAATCGCTTGGTTAGGCAAGCCAAACATCAAATCCACATTAATATCTCTAAAGCCCGCCTCATAAGCCTCCAACACCGCATCCACAGCCTCTTCCGACGAGTGTATACGCCCAAGCATAGCAAGCTCCCCATTATCAAAGCTTTGCACACCAAAGCTAATGCGGCTAAAACCTAAATCTTTTAAAACGAGAAAACCCCCAAAGCCTTTGGCGTCGGGGTTTATCTCTATGCTTATATACACATTAGGGTCAAGGGTAAAGGTGTTTTTTATAGCTTGCAGCACATCACCCAGCTGCTTTTCGCTAAGCAAGCTTGGAGTGCCGCCTCCAAAAAATATAGTTTTCACTATATATCCTTCGGAAAGGCCGCTGCTACCCTTAATATCACTAACAAGGGCGACCACATATTTTTCAATTGCAACATCACAAGCTACATTGCTCAAAAAATCACAATAATGGCAGCGGCTTTTGCAAAAAGGCACATGAATGTATATAGCCAAGTCTCTTTTATCCATTATCTATTAAAAATCCAATTTGCAATATCCCCAAGCACTTCTTCACTCATATGGCCTGTAAGCGTCATTATCTCTTGCCCATGCTCGGTGAAATTTGTTGCGGTTGATGGCATAAACATGTGGTTTAAGTCTGGATAAAGCTTAAATTGCACATTGTCTCTACCGCCCAAAATCTCTTGCAATAGCACAAAATCCGTATCAGCACGCACTTGAAAATCCCTCTCAGGTTGCATCACAAACATATCAACATCCATACCAGCAACAGCCTCATCAAAGGGGTTAAGTAGCTTATCACGCAAATAATATGCTGACATGCCACCCATAAGCTCTATAGGCGTTTCCATGGCTTCTTCAGCAGGCATATCTGCCAAGGCTGCATAAAGGGCTATAAACTCCTCAAACATAGGCTCTAACGCTGCAAGCTGTGCTAGCATAAGCTCATACAAAGGGTCTTCAGGGCCTGTGTTTGCCCTATGAAATTCAATATCGTTAGATATCTGCTCTATCAACAATGTACCCATAGACCTTGGCGTTCCAGCCATAATAATAAGGCCAGCAAAGGCTTGGTCTGCCAAGGCGTGTATACGAGGGGCTAAATAGCCACCCATGCTATGCCCAAGCAGATATATTCTATCATTATCTACACGTGGGTCGGCAAGCAGCACATCCAACGCTTTTAAAGCATCTGCCATTACCTCATCATATACCGTCATATTCGCCGCAGCAGCAGCCTCTGGGTGCTGATAAAAACGCCTATTATGGCGGATAGACCCTATGCCGTTTTCTTGCAAAAAGTTTGCAATATCTTGATAAGGTCTAACGGCAAGTATATTGTTTACATTGCCATCCATATCATGAGAGCCGCTACCTGCTACAATAACCACAGCAGGCACAGGTGTAGAGGCAGACGCCCCTGCTGGCAGAGCGAGCATAGCATCTATTGGCCATTCATCACCTATGGTTATAGCTTCACTGCTAGGCGACATCTCCGTCGGTGGTGTTTCGTGATTGCTTGCTCGATATAATGCATCATATATCACTATATCGTCATAAGGGAACTCCTCATCATCATTTCTTCCACAACCCACAAGGGCAAAGGTTAAAGCGGCAGCAGTTGCCGTTAAAAATACAAAACGTTTAATTTTCATTATTCAAATCACTCTCCATAAAATTTTGTTGTTAATTTTAAAAATATCATACCACATAAACCCAATTTGTGCAAGCCATAAACCACCTCCTGTTGTACACAATATCACATCACCTTAGGTTATAAGCAATAGGTTACCCCAGATGATTTTTTAAAACCAAAAAACATTTTGTCGAAAAAGCTTTACCTTTTGTCTTTTTTAGGGTAAAATAAGACTATAGCTGTTTAACTCAAAAACACCCACACCTCCACGGTCTTTTTGCTCTAATGCTTCATGAAAAAAATCTTATTTGCCTATAGCATATTGCGATTTTCTTCATTTTGCCTTAGAACAAAAATCCTCGTGGATGTGTAGGTATTTTCGAGTTAAACAGCTATATACGAAACATGATAGGAGGCACTTCTGTGAAAAAACTTTTTACATCAGAATCCGTTACATGCGGGCACCCTGATAAAATATGCGACCAAATATCTGACGCTGTTTT
>WQVB01000118.1 GCA_009781815.1 Defluviitaleaceae bacterium | reverse complement strand
CCAACTTAAGGCTTTGAATATAGAGACATTGTTTTTGACCGCAAATATGACAGTGCTAGGTAATTCTGAATTTGTTCTAACGATTTTTGGAGCTTTAGCACAAGAAGAAAGTGCAAATACTTCCAAGCGAGTGAAATTTGGCAAGCGAAGGAATGCTGAAAAAGGCCGCGTGCCCAATATTGTTTATGGATACGACAAAACAAAGGGTGATTATTTTAATTTGCAAGTAAACGAGGGTGAGGCCTTAATTGTAAATCGGATTTTTAATATGTATTGTAATGAGGGCTATGGCGCTGCTAAAATTTCTTCTTTCCTCAATAATGAAGGTCTAAAAACAAAGCGTGGTTCAACTTGGTCTCAAACCGCCGTTTCTCGAATATTGAGAAATGAAATCTACATCGGAAAAATTATAAACGGCAAGGAAGAGATCGCGGATTTTCTTACAGGTGTTCGCAAAGCGAGGGATGAAAACGATTGGATGGTGGTTGATCGTCCCGATCTAAAAATTATTGATCTAGAATTATTTCAAAAAGCCCAAGATATAGCCTCGGGGCGCAGCCATGCTTTTATTACAGGCAAAGAGCGCCAAAGCAACAAACACCTATTTAGTACCCTAATAAAATGCGATGAATGTGGATATTCTTTCCGCCGAACGGTGAATACATATAAAAACACATATATACGTTGGGTGTGTAGTAGTCGCAACACCAAAGGTTCGAGTAGCTGTGACAACAAGACGGTTATTGATGAAGGAGGCTTGATCGAATCTTTACGGAAGTATTTTTTAAACATCATATGCAAAAAGCCCTCAATCATCAAAAATGTTACCAAAGAATTTATAAGCATATACAAGACCAAAAGTGATAACGAACAATACGAGTCGGAACTCAAGGGCAAGCTCTCAAAATCTCAAAAGACACGCCAAAAATATATGGATATGTATACAGATGACCTTATAAGTCGTGAAGAGTTGAAAAACAAAATGAGTGTATTAAATAGTGATATTGAAAAAACCGAAAACCATCTAAAGCTGATTACCTATAATTTAGATAAAGGCAACCAACTTGAAGATTTGCTGGCTCGCACTTTCAACACCATTGAAGATATTGTATCTATGGACACAATCACAAATACAGGGCTAAAGCAAATAATCAAAAAGATTGTCGTGAATGCTGATGGGGACTGTGACATATACCTTCATTTGTTTGGTGATATAGGGTTGGATGAAACATATCTAATTAAAGACAACCAAACACAAAGATGTAACTGAGAGATTAACAAAAATTAACCCTAATTTAGCAACCCAAGCTAAGGCTGTGCTAGAGCTTAACAAGTCTGAAAGGCACATTAGGGGCGGCATGGCCACCAAAGAAAAGTATATGACAATATCAAACACAACATCAAGAAAATTTTAAAAAATACAAATGTATTGATTTAAGCCTATAGACGTTATATAATGTCTATAGGCTTTTTCATTTTTATGAAACATTTTTACTAAAGCTTACGTCTACTAATTCACAATACTTTTGGAGGTTTTGGTTATGAGAAAAAGGATTTTTTTGCTCGTTACTTTTGTTGCTTTGGTTTTGGTTTTTGCAGCCTGTGCTGGTCGTGCAGATTATGATTATGATGATACTTACGCCTCCCCCGCTCACCAGCGTGATGGCTTGTATATGCAAATAGATGCTGGTAGCATAACCCCCACGGGGGTAACGTTAACCACCACAAACAACTCCCAAGCCTTTTTTAGCCATGGTGCAGAGTTTACCATCGAAACATATATAGATGGCAAGTGGCAGCAAGCTCCCTTCACACAAGAAACTTTTTGGATTTTGCCTCTCTTTTTCGTCATGCCTGATTCTATAAATGAAGAAGAAATTAGATGGGAGCATATGCATGGAGCTTTAGAGGTGGGCAAATATCGCCTAGTTAGGAGCTTTAGTGTAGACAATCTTTTTGACTCTTTTATCGACCCTGTGGTGGAGAGTGAAAGCTTTCAACTTTATGCAGTTTTTGTGATAGAAGAAAATTGGCAAGAGGCACACATCTTGTGGCGGGCAGAGCAAGAGGCCTTGGTAGCTGTGGCCTATGCCCGTTTTGATGGGCTTGATTTAGAGGTTTTAACCCACAGCTCCACAGGGCTAACTTTTGAGCTTACAAACAACAACCCCAGCTATAGCTATATTATCCACAGCATTTTTATGGGGTGGGAGGATAATTTTGAAGATGGCGGGCATAGCTCAGCTTTGAAATATTCCATCTTTAGGGATTGGGATGATGGCACGCGACAGCCTTTTGAGGCACCCCTAACCCTGCTTGCTGGCGAGAGCATCTCTCTTGATGTAGATTGGTATTATGAAATAGGCTACCTAAGGCCCAACCTGCCCCAGCGTGTTATATTTGACTCCCCTAACCCTTCAATATTTGATTTAGTTGTCGATGTTAGCTTAGATGTGAGTGATGAGTATAGAAGGGAAAATTTCCGCCAAAACACCCCTGGCACTCCTGGGCTTTTTCATAGGATATCAACGCATTTTCAGGTTGTTGATGAGTATTTTCAAGGCTTAGAGCTAGAGGTTATAGCCTTTGATGATGGTCAGTTAAGGTTTGCCCTTTCAAATGAAAATCCTTATTATGATTATATGATCAGCAGCATTTTAGTTTATCGACAAGGCATATATGGGGAGTTTGTATTCACTCATGATTCCTTTTATGGTATAGTTTATCAGTTGACCTTCCCCTTTCAGGGTGAAAGGATGCAAACGCTGAACGCTGGGGGCAGGAGCTATTTTGATATAGATTTAGAAGGTTTTATCACCAACCAAAATGTGCAACCCTTTGATGTGTTGATGTTAGATGTGTATATAAGGCTAGCCTTAGACCCAAGCATAACCCACCGTTTGATGGTTCCCCTAACTTTATACCCTTAGCAACTAAACAAAACCCTAACCGCCTTTGGTTAGGGTTTTCGTATATCTTACAAACGTCATTGCGGACTTGATCCGCAATCTCTAGGTCTGCAATTGTTGCTTTTTAGCAAATTAGTATAGGTGAGATTGCGGATCAAGTCCGCAATGACGAGCTTAAGTGATTGAGAAATTAGAATGATGTGAGTGCGAGATGACAAAAGAAATATCAACACGTTTCGTTTTTCGATAAGTTAAGTAGAAACTGCCATATAAACGCCATTTTTACCCAAATCTATCATTCACTTTTAAATAAAGCTTTGTGCACCTCCAAAGAGCTTATATACATTTCTGCAGACTGCTTGTCTTTCCTAGCTTTGCTATAATGGACTGATAATATTTCGTATGCCCACATAGCCTCAAACTTCATGTGGTGGTGTAAGAAAAAAGGTATAGCTTTTTCTTGCACAAAAGCAGCCTCTTCTCTTCTAAATATAGTGCCGCCTTTTATTATAATGCGAATACACTCTAAAAACCCAAGCAAAACCTCCACCATCTCTTGGTCTGGATAATCTTTTGATTTTATTTTTGCTTCTTTAAGCATATCCTCCGCCTCTGAGAAGCTTTTTGTCATTATGATACATTGGATGTCTCCATAAATGCACAAAAAATGAAGCATGGATAATGAGGGTAGGAGTTCTCTTGCTTCTTTAAAATACTCCCTTGCTTGTTTCCAATTTTTTGATAGTTTTTTTATTGTTCCAAAGTTATATAATACGCTGCCTAGATATTGTTTATCCTTATAAACTTTTGCACGTTTAATTGCTGCTTCCAAGAGAGCTTCGGCTTCTTCGTGCTTTCCAACCCTAGCGTAGTTTACACCGAGAAGCATGTCTACCCCCCTTTGGAGGCCGCTTGAATCTACCCTATACCCTTTGATTGAATAATTTATATCCCTCAAAAGCATTATGGCTTCCATGGGGTAGTGCAAGCTTGTGTAGTCTAAAGCTGCGTTATACTTTGCTCTATTTATGTCTATCTGCAAAAAGCCATCATTGCAGGCGGCTATCTCCATAGCTTTTTCGGCGTGTTTTATGGCGGATTCATAATCACACTCTAAGCTAGCCATGGCTCTAAGGTTAAGATTGTAGTGATACATATGTTGGAGGTTGTCTTTATTGAGAGATTTTTCAATATAATATATCTCGCCACGAGCTTTTTCAACCTCACCCACTTTGAGAAAAGCAGGCAACAAAAACAAGCGATAATAGCAAACCACCTCTGGGTCTAAAAACTCAATCTCCAAAACAGCCTCAAATTCTTCTATAGCGTCTTTTGTCTCTTCAATAGACATTGACGGCAGCTTGTCTTGCAAAACTAGCATTTTTTCAACAAAAATGAGCCTTTCCTCATGGGTGGTTGGCACCTCTATAATGCTCAAAAACTCTTTTATAGTTTGAGACTCATG
>WQVB01000117.1 GCA_009781815.1 Defluviitaleaceae bacterium | reverse complement strand
GCATCCCCAAGGTATATATGATGCCCAGCCTTAGAGCCATCACCCAGCTGGGTATTTTTCACCTCTACAAAATTGCCGATTTTGGTGTTTTTGCCGATTTTGCAACCTGGGCGTATATGGGCAAAAGGCCCCACCTTTGCCCCATCATCAACACTAGAGCTAGAGGCTACACAAAACTGCATCTCTACATTATCGCCAATTTGCATATTATCTAGGCTTGTATTTGGCCCAATTGTACAGCCCTTACCAATTGTTGTTTTACCTATGATTGTCGTGTTTGGGAGGATTTGTGTGCCAGCTTCAACCTTCACATCAGGGCCAATAAAGGTTGTAGCCTCATCATATATAACCACGCCCTTTGAAAGGTGCATGGCGACGATATACTCTTTAATCTTTTTTGTACCCTGCATCACATCTAACCCATTTTCAAATTTCAAGGGAGAGTCATCCCCTCCATAAAATATAGATGCACCATCAAATTTAGCCACATCACCTTCAAGGCTGGCCGCCAGCTGGTCTTTGTCTTCAAAGCTCACAACTTTAACGCCTTCGACTTCCCCTAGGTGGGCGGTATCAAAATTACAAACAACAAAAATATCTTTAGCATCCATCTTCTTTGCAAGGTCGATGGTGTAGTCTACAATCCTTTTGCCAAGCACTTTTGTAAGGGATATAGGGCTTTTTGCCTCTATAACAACATACATATCAAGCCACTTCCTTTCTTATGCTGTTTCTCAATTAAAACCTTGCCAAAAATCGTAGGATTTTTGCATCAAGGTGAAGTTGGATAAATCGCAGCGTACCCAAAGGTACGTAAGATTTCTTCAACAAAGCTTTGGTGCAAAAAGACAAGATTTTGCAAGGGTTTTAATTGCGAAACGGCATTAAGTCCAAAAAGAGGAATGTAAAATATTTGGGCTGTTCAAACTCGCTCCTGTCGTCATTGCGGGCTTGACCCGCAATCTCCATGGTATTGCTCTTTACCCTTCAGTAATCAGCATCGTGAGATCCCGTGTCAAGCACGGGATGACGGGTGCACGGTTTGATCGCTCCCGAAATATCTAACATTCCTCATATTTGTAAAATATATATTTTTTTATTCGGCTATTTCGTCATCAGTTGCAGCTTCAACTGGGGCTTCTTGTTCATAGTCTTCAGAAGAGTAGCCTTCTATAGCCTCTTCGCCCTCAGCGTCTTCGGTGTCATAATCAACAACCAAAGCTTCTTTGATAGATAGAGAGATTTTTCTCTTTTCCATATCCATCTCCATAATCACAGCCTCAACCTCTTGGCCGATGGTAAGCACATCTTCTGGGTTTTTAACATGCTCATAAGCGATTTGAGAGATATGTACCAATCCATCAAGGTTTTCTTCAAGCTCAACAAAAGCACCGAAAGGTACAATACGCACAACTTTGCCCACAACAATAGAGCCGAGAGGGTATCTCTCTTCAATATTGTTCCAAGGGTCGTTAGCGATATCTTTAAGAGTTAGAGACACTTTGCCAGTTTCTGGGTTGATTTTGATAACATAGGCTTCAACCACATCGCCCACTTTAAGCACTTCGCTTGGGTTTTTTATGCGACCCCAGCTAAGCTCTGAAACGTGGATAAGGCCGTCAATGCCGCCTAGATCTATAAATGCACCAAAATTGGCAACAGATGTAACAGGGCCCGTAACCTTCATGCCCTCCGCAAGGCTAGCTAAAGCTTTTTCTCTAGCTTCGTTTTCTTGCCTTGCAGCTATATCTTTGCGTCCAGCTATGATTCTCCAAGGGCGTTTTTGCTTGTTAAGCTCTAAAATCTCAAATTCTAACTCTTGGCCTACTAAAGAGCTTAAATCTTTAGTAAAGCGAGCCGTAGCTTGAGAAGAAGGCACAAACACACGCACCCCGCCGATGTTAACAATAAGGCCGCCTTTTACAAGCTCTACAATCTTACCTAAAACAAGCTCTTTGTTTTCAAAAGCATGGTCAATATCTTTGTAGCCTTTTTGAGCGTCAACACGCTTTTTTGACAACAAAACATTACCATCGCCATCGTTTACACGCAGGATGTATACGTCAATCTCATCTCCAGGCTTCACGTGGTCAGCTGGGTTTACATCTTTATTTTCCGAAAATTGCCCACGTTGGATAATACCGTCAGACTTGTATTGTAAGTCTACCATTACCTCTCCGTTTACGATGCTTATAACCTTACCTGTAACAACTTGCCCTGTTCTTAAAACAGTTAAAGTTTCTTGAAGCATGTCTGCAAAGCTTTCTCCAGCTTCGTTTTCTAGATTTTCTACATTGTTTTCAAATTCACTCATTATCTTAAGTGCCTCCTTTATTGTAGCGTGTGGCGTGGACGCACCCGCAGTTATACCTATTTTATCACTTCTCGCAAGATTTTTCAAGCTTAAATTTTTAATTTTTTCAACAAAATATGTGTTTGGGTTTATTTTCTTGCAAATGTCATATAGCTTTTTGGCGTTAGAGCTTGTCATATCACCTAAAACTATAACCGCATCAACCTGCTCTGCAAGCGACTTTGCGGCCTCTTGTCTGTCTATGGTTGGCTTGCAAATTGTGTTTTCTATCTTCAGGTTCTTTATTTTTTCATCTAAAAAAATTTTTATTTCGTCAAAGGCACTCCCGCAAAATGTAGTCTGAGACATTAAGAGATATTGGGCATCATCTTGCCAAGCTACATCACCAGCCTCTGCAACAGATGCCACTATAATAGCTTCATTGCCTATCCAGCCATTTATAGCCACAATCTCTGGGTGGTTTTTGTTGCCTGTTATGATGACCTTGCACCCTTGTGCTACGGCATTTTTGGCTATCTCTTGGTTTTTTAACACAATGGGGCAGGTAAAATCTATATACTTTAAGCCCCTGTCCTTTAACGCCCCGTATGTGGTTGGTGGCTCTCCATGAGCTCTAATTATAACGGTTACATCATCTTTCTCGTCAACTTCATCTAAGGTGTCTACTATGCTGATGCCTGCATTTTTCATCTCATCCAGCACCGTTTTGTTATGGGTTATAGCACCAAGGCAGGCTACATCACCTTCAAGCCTAGCTTTCAAAGCACCGTCAACAGCCCGCTCTACACCAAAGCAAAAGCCATATACATCAGCCAAAACAATGTCCATCTAGCTCCCTCCAAGGGCAGCGATAGCGTCCATAACCTTGCCTGCAGCCTTGTCAAAATCTTCTGCACGCATTTTTTGCCCCCAATGCTCTTCAAAAGATATAGCCTCACCAATGTTGATGTGTATTTTAGAAAAAGGCTTAAAGGTAGATTTTATATTAATAGGCACAACTGGCACCTGCCCTTTAATAGCAAAAAGAGCCACCCCCGCCTTATAATCCTCCGTGTCCATCTCTTCGCCTTTTTTGCGTCGCCCCCCTTGCATAAAAATGGCCAAGGCGTTGCCCTCTTTTAAGATTTTCACTATTCTCTTAAAGGTGTCCATACTAGGCTTTTCTCGATTTATAGGTATAGCCCCAAGGCTGGTAAAAAGCCTGTTTAAAAACTTGCCTTTAAAAAGCTCCTCTTTAGCCACAAAGCTTAAATCCCTAGGGCTTATCATACCTAGCACAACAACATCGCTATATGCCGTGTGGTTAGCACAAAGGATAACGCCGCCATCTAAGGGTATATTCTCTCGCCCCGTTACACGTATTCTAAAAAGTAGGCGATATATAGGGCCTACAACCCGCCTTGCAAGGGTATACATCTACACCAGCCCCCTTTCTTTCATCAGCTCTAAAATACGCTTTAAAACTTTATTTTTATACAGCCTACTGGTGTCTATAACCACCGCATCTGTAGCCTTTTTTAATGGAGATATCTCACGGTTTTTGTCTCTATAATCCCTTTGAGATATTTGGGCAAATATATCGTTATAATCCGCCTCATGCCCCAAAGCCACAAGCTCAGCCACTCGCCTTTTTGCCCTTACCTTTGCACTAGCATCAAGGTAAATCTTTAAATCCGCATTGGGAAAGATGACCGTGCCGATATCTCGCCCATCCATTATAATATTTTTGCCAACAGACAGCTCACGAGATATATCTACAATCCACTTACGCAAAATAAGCGACACACCCACAATGGATGACGCAACAGCCCCAGCCTCGGCCGTTCTAGCTTTCGTCGTTACATCCTCACCGTTTAGCAGCACCCGCTGCTGTCCGTCTATATATTTTAAATCCAGCTTTACATTTTGCACCATGCTCATCAAAGCCGCTTCGTTTGTCGGGTCTATGTTGTTTTGGGTGATATAAAGCCCAGCAGCCCTATAAAGTGCACCGCTATCCATATACACAAAGCTGGTCTTGGCTGCTAATGCCTTTGCAATGGTGCTTTTGCCTGAGCCTGATGGCCCGTCAATGGCTATTTGTATGCTATTATTCGGCATTTTGCACTCCTT
>WQVB01000116.1 GCA_009781815.1 Defluviitaleaceae bacterium | reverse complement strand
GCAAAGAGCTGTGATACACTATGCCTAGGGGGGTGAGGGGTATTTATGAGTTTAGAGAAAAACATACTAGAGATTAAAGAAAACATGGCTACAGCCGCCATTAAATCTGCTCGTAACCTAGATGACATCACTCTCATAGCTGTTACAAAAACAATTGACCATTCATTTTTGTTGTACAACATAAACACATTTATTGAAAACGGCATAACTAACTTTGGAGAAAATAGGGTGCAAGAGCTGGTTGAAAAACACCCTCACATTTCTAGCCAAATAAACTGGCATATGATAGGCACTTTGCAAAGAAACAAGGTAAAATACCTGCCTGGCAAAGTTGTGATGATACATTCGTTAGACAGCCTAAAGCTGGCACAAGAAATAAGCAAAACAGGCGAAAAGGCAGGCATGAGCTTTGATGTGCTGATAGAGATAAACATTGGAGGGGAAGATAGCAAACACGGCATACACCCCAAAGATATGCTACAGCTGGCGGTAGATGCGGCTGCCCTGCCTAATATAAACATAAAAGGCTTGATGACCATAGCCCCTTATGTAAGCGACCCAAACAAAAATAGAGACCATTTTAAAAGGATGCACGAGCTTTATTGCCAGCTAGGTAGCGTAAGGGCATAGAGCCTAGCGTGCTGTCTATGGGCATGACAAATGACTATATGGTGGCTATTGAAGAAGGGGCGACCATGGTGCGTGTTGGCACGGGTATTTTTGGTGGGAGATAGGCAAAAGGAGGTAAGATGATGGACAAGCTTGGAAAGAGTTTTTTAGACATTTTTAAAGTTGTTGTATTAACTTTAGTTTACACGCCCCTTCAAGTGGTTTTTGTTGCTTTGGGGTATATTTTTATGTGGCCTTTAGGGCAGGCTTTTGCGTTATCTATTGGAAATAGTGAGTTCATGTTAATTTTGCTTTGGGGCCTTTGTTCATTTATAGCCCAATCTTTGTTTTATTTTTTCGTAATTTACCCTAGCAATAAATTGAATAGATATTCTTATCTAGCCTCTAGTATTTTAATTTTGATATTGCTTTATCCAAGAAGGCCTTCGTTTTTTGGCTTGGAGTGGATTTTTATATCAATTTTTGCTATCTCATCTCTTATGACCTTATTATTTGCAGCCTTGCTAGCCATTCTAAACCATGAAGAGAAATAGAGCAAAGCTCGCAGCTATTTTGTATGTTTTTTTGCATCTACTGGGATCGTCTCTATTATTGCTTATATGGTCGGAATTGGCTTTTAGCGAGGTAGCCATATCTGACGTCATCCCGTGCTTGACACGGGATCTAATTGGAGAAGGGCAGACCTAATTGGGATTGCACTATCATACATAGATCCTGAATCAAGTTCAGGATGACGACTAGGAATGATGTAGCTAATAGCCAAAAAGAAAGGAAGAGACCATCAATGATAAGTGTTTTAGAACAAATAGCGAATGGTAACATAGATTTAAGCCAAGAAGCCATCAAAAAAGATTTTAACGAGCATCATCATAAAGATGTTGTAAAGGTTATGAAAGCACTTGATAGCAGTAGAATGATGGTGGATGTTTTGGGGTAAAAACAAAGCGACCTTTTAGGGTCGCTTTTTGTATGGCTTATTCTTCTATTATAGGCGGCGTACCAAGGTTTATTTTTATGTCAGATATACCTTCACGCATTTTTGTATCTGCCATTTTGTTTTGCATGTTTAGGTGGTCCATAACGCCTATGTTGCCTGCACGCAGGGCGTCTGCAATGGCTTGAGGTACTTGTGCTTCAGCCTCTACAACCTTTGCACGCATTTCTTCAACTTGGGCTTTCATTTCTTGCTCTCTTGCTATGGCTGTTGCTCTTCTTTCTTCGGCTTTTGCTTGGGCTATACGCTTGTCAGCCTCAGCTTGGTCGATTTGAAGTTGAGAGCCAATGTTGCGGCCAACGTCAATATCAGCAATATCAATAGACAGTATCTCATAAGCTGTGCCTGCGTCAAGGCCTTTGTTTAAAACCCTTTGAGAGATAGTGTCAGGGTTTTCTAAAACGGCTGAGTGGCTTTCGGCAGAGCCGATGGTGGTTACAATGCCCTCACCAACACGGGCTAAGATGGTGTCTTCACCAGCACCACCAACAAGACGCTCTATGTTGGCACGCACGGTTACCTTTGCCATTGCTTTAATCTCAATACCATTTGCCGCCATTGCAGATATCATCGGCGTTTGGATGATTTTTGGCATAACGCTCATACGCACCGCCTCAAAAACATCACGCCCTGCAAGGTCGATAGCAGCTGCACGCTCAAAAGAAAGGTCGATATTTGCTCTATGTGCAGCTATTAGAGCATCCACCACATTATCTACCCGCCCGCCAGACAGCAGGTGGCTCTCCAGCTGGTTTTGGCTTAAAACTAAGCCAGCCTTTATACCTTTGATTAAGGGGTTGATAACCCTAGCTGGTTTTACACGGCGTAAACGCATACCAACCAACGAAAAAATCTTCACTTTTACCCCAGCAGACACTGCAGATATCCACAGGCCAACAGGTACAAAGTTTAAAAATAAAACTAACAACAATATAGCGGCGATTGCGATAACAACAATCATCACCACGAGAGTATCGTCAAATTGTGGCATAATTTCCCTCCTAAAATAAATTATATTTGTTTTACAAAAGCTTTGTTGTCTTTAATTTCTACAATTTTAACTTTTTCATCCACCGCTATGTAATTTGTCATAGAGTATACATCGACCATCTTTCCATCGATTTCAGCTTTACCAAAAGGCCTCAATGCGGTTTTTGTAATGCCTTCTTTGTCTAAAAGCTGGTCTAAATCACCTGTGGTTTTGCTATCTTCCGCCAGGGTTTCTGACATTATAAGGCTGCCCCCCATCATACGTTTGCGAAAGCCACGATAAACGGGGTAAGCCAAAATAGCCATAAAACCAAGCTTGGCTAAAACCACAACGCCGCCTCCAACGCCTCTAATATCAGGTACAAAAAAGGCAGTTATTATCATAGAGGCCACAATACCCGCAATAGAAAGTATAGCAAGAGGCCCAAAGCCCTCAATAAAAATATCCGCTATGAGGATGATTAAAGATATTAAAAATATACCTAAAGCTAGATTAAACATGCAACCCACCTCCTATAATTTATGAACTACAAATTTTACATCTTCTTCTAATCAGACTTAATTTTCTGCTACAGCTGGGGCATAGCCCTTGTTTTACCCATTGAGACTTTACTTCTTGTTTTTTATCTTCAGGCAACCCATTTGTAAAGCTATCGATTATACTTCGCCTACCTTCAAATGCTACAGGTGCTAGTGTTAAACCAGAGCTTCTAATACTTTTTTCAGTTGCCTTAAAGAGGTTTTTGCACTCCTCAACCATGGAGCCAATCTGCTCTTGAATTGAGCTTGAATTTTTAATTTTATCTTCAGGAATGGCACCTTTCAGTGTCATTGCGAAGCTTACTAACTCACCACTCAAATGGTTTGCCTCACTAAATGATACAAAACTCATCTGAGTTGTAGCTCTTCGGATTAGATGCAATGCCTCTATGCAAAAATATCCATAAACCTCATCTTTTATATCTTCTTTTTCATCATTATCTGCAAACTGTATCGCATTTTCTCCACACATTATAATATCTAAGGCTATATCGTTGCTATTAGTTATTTCTATTGAATACATTTTTGCAAGCCAAGCATCAGGTGCTTTTGGGTTTATCTCCAATGCTTTATTTGAGTAATTAAAAGCCTTTTGATAGTCTCCTTCTAGCCAAGCATTTTGAGACATATCAATATAGTTTGAAAAATTTTTGGCCTTAGGTCTATTGCTTTCCACTTCCGCAATTTCATTGATTTCTTTGGCAATGTATTTTGTTTGGCAATGCATGCACTTAAAAAAACCATTTTCTTTGGTGAGTTTGTTGCTTCCGCATGCTTCACACACTATTTTTCTCATTCAAAGCTCTCCCGTTTTTATACAAAACCTATGGCCTTTTTCACTTTTTCTAAAATCGGAGCACCCTTGGCGATGGATTTTTGAGCATTTTCTTTTATTAAGCTATCAAGATAATCTTTATTGTTCAAAAGGTCATTAAAGCGTGTTTGTATGGGTTTTGTGATATTTTCTATCACGGCCTCTGCCACGCCTATTTTTAAATCCCCATAGCCTTTGCCATCAAAAAGCGACTGGGCTGCGTCTATGGTTATATCACAAGCGGCAGCATAAATCTCCAAAAGGTTGCTGATGCCTGGCTTGTTCTCCACATCATAATAAATCTTTGTGTCGCTATCTGTAACGGAGCGTTTAAACTTTTTCAACACATCCCCATCACTATCTAGCAAATTAATGGTGCTTGCCTTATCCTCGTCAGATTTAGACATCTTTTTTGTAGGGTCTGAGAGAGACTTTATCCTAGCGCCGCTTTTAGGAATATATGCCTCAGGCACGGTGAAGATGTCGCCATAAATGTTGTTAAAACGTATGGCAATATC
>WQVB01000115.1 GCA_009781815.1 Defluviitaleaceae bacterium | reverse complement strand
TAAACAGCTATACTTCTTAACCTTACACTTTACGACGTGGAAAAGCTACAAACAAGGCGATGCTCCCAAAAAATAGCCCAAGAGCAATTCCCATAGTCATAAAACTATATATCCTCCCCCATAGCCAAGGTAACAACAAAAGCGGAATAACCATCGCCAAAGCTATAACAGCCCAAAATGCAATCAACACAATTCTTTTTTTCGTGAGTGGTTGGCGTTCGCCCTGCTTTCTTTTGCGTAAGGCAAAAAAGACAAACAAAGCAGTAAGCAAAATGCCTAAAATCGTAGTTAGCGTAAACATAACGTCAAGATGTTGGAATGTCCATAGCATGGAGTATGATTGATTCAAATTCCCATCTAATATATCTTTGATATTACTTGCAGGCCTACTTTGTGTTCCGTGTGCACCTGAAAGATTAGAAAGCACAGTAATGCCAATCTGCTCTTTTGGAAAAAGAAATACATTTGACCCAAAGCCTAGAGTCGTTCCGCCATGCTCAACAAAACTTTGATCTGCACTAACAATCCACCCTGCCGCATAAAAGCTGCCATCTGGCTCAGCTATGCTCCATCCTGCCTCATGCGACCTTGGAATGATGGTATGGAATATATCGGGAATATCTGTCGCAAGCCCTAGCTGAACCTCCATCCAACGTGCCATATCTTGGATAGACGAAACAATATAGCCCGCAGGCATATAGGCATTTGCCCCTTCGTCTGAAATATCATTTTGCATGGTGAAAAAAACAAACTGTGTAACATACCCTTGGGCACGCCGACCTGTGGCTATAGCACGCTCTCTATTTGGAAAAGTGTCCATCATGCCAAGGGGGTGTAAGATATGCTCTATCATGAAATCTTCATAGCTTAACCCAGACACTACCTCGATAACAAGTGCCAGAATATTGGTGCCTGCGTTGTTATATATAAACCTTTCCCCAGGCAGAGACGCAAGCCCTCCATCAGCCATGTCCTCAACAAATTGTCTCGGCGAACCTGTTGCCAGGCCATCATCCATTGGTAGCCCGCTAGTGTGGTGCATAAAGTGGTATAACCTTACCTCTTGCATATCTATGGGTTGCCCGTTGTAACTAAGGGCAAGCCACGGTAAATAATCTGCAATAGAATCCTCCAAAGATAGCAAGCCTCGTTCTTCTAAGTATAAAATGCCCAAAGAAGTAAATGCTTTGGTGCTAGAGCCAATGTCCCATAGTGTGTCTTCATTGGCGGGTGTATCTGTTTCACGGTTTGCAACACCTGTGGAGAAAAGATGTGTCTCATCCCCCACAACAACTGCAACGGCAATGCCTGGTGTTCTTGAAATGCGGCTGGCATCTTCGATGAATGTTTGTATAGCTTGTTCTTGCTCTTGAGTTAAGCCCCCTCCGAGAGCTGGCACGCTTAACCCTAAAAATATACTAAGCACTAAAAGTGATGCTATAATTTTTCTCCTCATAATAAGTACACTCCGTTTTAATTTTTGAAGCTCCTATGCCTCACAACCTCATAAATAGCCACACCAGCCGCAACAGAAGCGTTTAGAGATTCAACTCGCCCACCCATAGGCATGCTCACCAAAAAGTCGCACTTTTCTTTAACCAAACGAGATATGCCCTCATCTTCATTGCCTACAACAACAGCTATAGGCCCTTTTAGAGGTGCGTCATATATCAACTGGCCATCCATACAAGTGCCTACAGTCCAAATACCTGCTTGTTTAAGGGCATCAATGGTTTGGGCAATATTCGACACCCGCACAACAGGCATGTTGCCAGCCGTGCCAGCAGATGCACGCACAACAGCGGCGGTGATGCCAACGCTGCGGCGTTTCGGTATGATGATGGCGTGAGCACCAGCGGCACAAGCAGTACGAATGATAGCCCCAAAGTTATAAGGGTCTACAATTTTATCGAGAATAACCAAAAACGGCTCTTCACCCTTGCTTGCCACATCTCGCAAAACATCCCCTAAATAGGCATATTCAAAAGGCGGGCAAAGAGCGATAACCCCTTGATGCTTACCTGTTTCAGATAACTCATCAAGCTTGTCCTTCGCCATAGGGCTGATGATAATGCCCTTTTCTTTCGCTTTGGCGATAATAACCTTTAAGCTACCCTCGATGTCGCCTTGCTTTACAAACAGCCTATGTATGGTTTTATCGCTGTTTAGCAGCTCCATCACAGCGTTGCGACCTTCAAAAAATAGATCTTTAACCTCGTCTTCATCAACGCTTGCGGCTTCTCTTTTAGGTGCTTTGCTCCTAGCTTGCGGGGCATCGTTTCGTCTTTTGTCTCTAAAGTTGCTTTTAGAGTTTACATTGTTGCTTCTCTTATTTTTCTTCTGCATTATATATACCATCCCAACATATGTTAAATAATTCCATCATTCGCTCTTCATCATCTTTCAAAAACAAGTATCCAAACAAAGCCTCAAGCCCCGTTGCGTTGCGATACTCCGAAAAAGAGGCATTTTTTGCCTTTTGTGAGGGGTTTGCATTTCGCCCTCTTTTCATCACCGCAAGCTCATCACCCCTCAACAAGGGCAACAATATATAATAAGCCTTTGATTGGGCGATTGCACACACCTTTGCATTTGCCTCTTTGTTTAGGGCATTTGTGGGTCTATTAGCCTCTGTAACCAGCTTTGTGCGAGCTAAGAGAGAATATACCCCATCCCCCACATACGCCAAGTTTAAAGGCGATAGCAAAGCGGGGTTGCTAATGCCCTTTTTTAGTTGCTCAAATGCCATTTCGTACCCTCTCTTGTATCTTTTATCACAACGCCCATTTGGGCAAGCTCATCTCGTATCTCATCTGACAAGGTCCAGTTTTTATCAGCCTTTGCAGCATCACGCTTGGCGATTAAAGCTTCAATTTCAGCTACATCCACATCAGGTGCATCACCCTCGAGTTTCAAGCCTAAAATATTGCACATTTTAAGGATTGTAGCCTTTATAGCTGGCAAGCACTCCTTATCTGCATCTTTGTTTGCATACCTTACAAGGTCAAATATAGCGGCAATAGCGTTTGATGTGTTTAAATCATCATCCATAGCCTTGCAAAATTCACCCCAAAAAGCCTCGATATTAGCGTTTTCAGCATGAGATGGCTCACCCTCAATATTTCGCAGGCAATTTTTTATACGCTCATACCCGTTTGCTGTAGCCTCTACCAGCTCTTTGCTAAAGTTTAAAGGTGAGCGATAATGCACACTAAGCAAGAAAAACCGCAATATCTCGTAAGAATACTCACCAGCTACATCCCTAACCAAAAAGAAGTTGCCTTCAGACTTGGCCATCTTTTGATTATCCACAAGCAACATGCCGTTGTGTAGCCAATAGTTTACAAAGCTGCAACAAGGCATAGCAGCCTCGCTTTGGGCTATCTCATTTTCATGATGGGGGAACATTAAATCATCCCCACCTCCGTGGATGTCTACCGTGTTGCCAATATATTTACGAGCCATCACCGAACATTCTATATGCCAACCAGGGCGACCACAGCCCCAAGGGCTATCCCAAAAAGGCTCACCCTCTTTTGCTGCCTTCCACAACACAAAGTCTGAAACTGCTTCTTTGTCAGGGTTAGCCGCCACCCTAGCGCCTGCCTCTAGCTCGTCAATATTTTTCTTTGAAAGCTTGCCGTAATCCTTAGCCTTTGCCGCTCTAAAATACACCGTGCCGTTTTTTTCATAAGCAAAGCCCTTTGCAATCAAGCTTTCAACCAACTTTATAATATCATCAATTTCTTCGGTTACCCGTGGGTAATGTGTGGCTCTCATCACATTTAAGCCGTCAATATCAACAAAAACCTCATCAATATATCGGCTAGATATGGCATGAAAATCCACACCTTCATCATTAGCCTTGGCAATTATCTTATCATCAATATCCGTAAAATTTTGTACAAGCTTTACATCATATCCAATGTAAGCCATATAACGGCGTAAGGTATCAAAAACAACATAAGGCCTTGCATTACCTACATGTATAAGGTTGTAGGTTGTAGGGCCACACACATATATGCCAGCTTTTCCATCCTCAACAGGCACAAACTCTTCTTTTTTTCTAGTTAATGTATTATAAAAACGCATTTAGTTTTTCCTCTCAATCAAACAAATTGCATAGCAAGACATGCCCTCTTCCCTACCCTCAAAGCCCATCTTCTCTTGGGTTTTAGCTTTGATGCTTATTTGGGTTGTATCAATATTCATATATCTAGCCAAATTATCTTCAATAGCCTGCATATAGGATGCCAGCTTCGGCTTTTCGGCTACGATAGTAGCATCTATATTGCCGATAGCATAGCCCAACCCATCAAGCTTCACCATTATCTTTTCGAGCAACCGCACACTTTCTACGTCTTTATACTGGGCATCCGTATCAGGAAAAAGCCGTCCAATATCTCCAAGTTTTGCAGCTCCTAAAATAGCATCTATCACACAATGGGTTAAAACATCCGCATCAGAATGACCTAAAAGCCCATTTTCATGGGGG
>WQVB01000114.1 GCA_009781815.1 Defluviitaleaceae bacterium | reverse complement strand
GTGTTTAGAAATGTGGTGTTGCAAAGGTCTGCAACTGTGGCACAAGGCACACCTGCAACCCCGCCCGCTGCCCTTGCCCCTTCATCTCAAAGTGGCACTTCAAGAGGCGGTGGCGTTACTATAGAGCCAGCCGAAGGCGGGGGTGGTCATTTTGTCTTATGCCGAGGTGGGGAGATTAGAAACAGCACAACAGACAACAACGGCCCTATAGACATACAAACCAGCGGCAGGTTTACCATGATGCAGGGCTCTGCCCTTTATGACAACGCCGCAGGCAACTCAGGCGGGGCTGTTCATGTAAACACCAATGCTAACTTTACAATGAATGGTGGCGTTATTCACAACAATACAGCGAGGGGTGAAAACACGGCAAACCCTCTGGCTCGTGCTGTTGGCGGGGCTGTGTTTATACAAAACGGCGGTACATTTGATATGTATGGTGGAGAGATTTTTGCCAACTCCGCCAGCCTTAGCACTATAGCTGCCATACCTTCGGTTACAAACGCTATTGTTACATCTTGCGGCGGGGCGGTGTTTGTAACAGGGGCTACATCAAGCTTTAACATGCACGGCGGCACAATAAGAGACAACAACGCCACAAGAACAAGGGCATCTGACACGGCAGCTGCCAACAGATTCCTCTTTAGATCAGGCAACGGCGGCGGTGTTTATGCCACGGAAGGGGCCACATTCACCATGCAGGGCGGTGTTATACAAAACAACATCGCCACAACATCAGGTGTGGTAACCGTTAACAACGCCCTAAACGTAGCAAATGGCGGTGGCGTGTATATCACAGGTGCTGGCACAACCTTTCGCATGGCTGGGGGTTTTATACTTGGCAACCAAGCCCTACGCACCTTAAGCTCCGTGCCTATAACTTTATTAACCGCCCTGCATATATACGCAGGCAACGGCGGTGGTGTGCATGCTTTTGATGGTGCAACATTTAATATGGAAAGCGGCACAATAAGCAACAACATAGCCCACGCAACTGGTGCTACGCCTGCCTTTAACATTAACGGCACCACAAGCTTATCCAATGGCGGCGGGGTTTTTATCGCAGGTGATGGCACCACAATGAATATGAGCGGAGGGCAAATAGAGGGCAACTCCGCCTCAGGCAGTGTGGCGGCTTCCTCATCTATATCAGGCAACGGCGGCGGTGTGCATATAGCGGCAGGTGCAAGGCTTAACATGAGTAACGGCACAATAAGCAACAATAGTGCGTTAAACCTAAACAGCCCCGCCACGCCTAGGGGCAATGGTGCTGGGGTGTATGTTAGCGGTAGCTCCTCTACATTTGATATGAGCGGCGGCGGCATACAAAACCACAACAACGTAACCCGACACGGCGTAGGGTTATTTTTGACAGATGGGGCTTTGGTCAATATCAGCAACAACGCCCAAATCTCAAACAACAACTCCCCAGACAATGGCGGAGGCGTCTATCTGGAGTTTTCTGGCATGGTTAACATGAGCGGAGGCACTATTAGCGGCAACACGGCAGCCCTAAATGGCGGGGGCGTCTTTTTAAACGGCACTTCGGGCGGGGCTTTTGAAATGTATGGAGGCACTATAGGCGGGTCAAACACCGCCCAGCACGGCGGAGGCGTGGCTATAGAAACTGGAGATTTTTTCGTGCTTGACCCTTCAGCTACAATAGCCCATAACCAAGCCTATTTAGGCGGTGGCGTTTATGTAAGCATAGGCGGGCGTTTTAGCGGTCAAGATGGGTCTATAGCAAACAACCATGCCATAGCCAATGGTGGCGGCCTGTTTAGTGAGTTTTACCTTAATGAAGATACTCTGCCCATCTTTGCGTATCTCAACTTGCATACAAGCGATAGGTTTATATTTAGTGGCAACACGGCGTCGGTAGCATCAAGGCCCCCTTATAATTATAATGAGCTTTTTCATATGCAGTCTGCCAGCAGCAGCATACCTAACTCTCATATATTAAACAACTTTGACATTAACTTTTTCCTTGAGCCTTTGGTGCCTACGTTCACGTTCACCAAAACCGACACAAGCTTAAACCCTCTATCTGGTGCGGTTTTTGATTTAGATGGTCAGGTTCAAACAAGTGATGGAGACGGGCAAATATCTTTTGAACTAACCCTTGGTAGAGAGTATCGCTTAGAAGAAATATCTCCACCGCCTGGGCATATGCCGTCTCTTGGGCATTGGGCTATATCAGCAAATGGCTTTAGCCCAAGTGATATAACAATAACCCCATCAGACGGGGCTAGAGAGTTTGCTTTCAGAGATGGTGTTTGGTATGTGGATAACGAGATAGAGATATTCCCCATTCCCTTTTATCTACACAAAACGGATAATCAGCTATATAGCTTAGAGAGCTTTGAAAATGTAGGCCATATACTTTTGGCAGGTGCTACCTTTGAGTTGCACAGATACACCGCCCCTGACCAATGGCAGCTAATAAGCACAGCAACAAGCACAGCAGATATTAGCCAGCCTATGGTTTTTGAGCTTATAGCTGGTGAGGTGTATCGCCTAGTTGAAACCCAAGCCCCAGCAGGTTTCACAACACCTAAAGGTCAATGGCAAATAACCCCGCAAGACAATGGGGCTGATGCTCCGCCAACCTTTACCATAGTGGCAATGGGCGACACATTGCTACCCGCCTTTGCACAAATAGGTGATTATTTTTATGTAGGCAACAGACCTCAGCTTACCCTGCCTCTCACAGGCGGCTCTGGAGCTAGTGCTTTCTTAGCTTTAGGTGGCCTTGTGTTAATATTATTATCCCTAGCCATAACATGGCGTTATATAATCTCAAAAAAATTAAGGAGACAATATTATGAAAAATAACAAAAAACTTTGGATTGCTGCTATAGCTGTTTTTATCGCTATTTTTAGTGCAGTCCCCACATTTGCAGCACCAGACCTATCGGGTAGAGACCCTTCTCTGCCCACATCTTTAACAATACACCATAGAACCCTGCCAGATGAAGCGGCAACGCCTGGCAGCCCCTCAAACCCCACCTTGCCAAGCCCATCAGGCATGCCCATTGTTGGCTCTAGGTGGAATGTAGTGCAGGTAAACTTACCAAGCGGCTTTGATTGGACCGACCATGATGCTATAGAAAACATCCCCTCAACATGGACTACTGGGCCGCTTTTTACGCAGGTAACAAACGCAAATGGTGAGGTTCATTTCGCAGGCCTACCTCAAGGTATATTTGTAGTGTTGGAGCAAGAAAGTGAAGTAACAACCGAAGAGGAGGCTCATAGACCATTTTTGGTGGAGCTGCCCTTGTTTTTTGATGGTCAATGGAACTATGACGTGCATGTATACCCAAAGCAAGAAACAGAAGCACCTATTTTCAACAAAAACCTCATTGAAGTTGATGGCAACGTTGTAACATGGGGGTTTTCGGTTGGTATAATGTCAAACCTAGGCACACTTTTGCCTATAGAGGGCAGCACCCCTCCGAGCTTTATCCGCATAGTGGACGTGCTAGACCCTAGGCTAAATTTTACTACAGATTCCATAAGGGTTGATTTTGAAACAGCAACAGGCGTGTTTGAAAGCCTACCCCAAGCAGGAAACTGGACATACACTTGGGATGAAGCGACAAACACCCTCACCACAAACATTTTACAAAGCGGGCGAGACGCCATAGCCGAAAGAGGCATGGTTGGCGGCTCTATCCGCACTACTTTTGACACAACCATAGGCGACCTTACATTAGGTTTAGGCCCTATCTATAACACAGGTACGCTTTATTATGGCCCTCTCCCAGGTATTGAGAATGACGAAGAGCCTGGCGACCAAACGCCTAGCGTAACCCTATTTGGCCTTGATTTATTTAAAGTAAACACGAGAAACCTGCCTTTAGAAGGTGCGATTTTTCATCTATACACCCAAAACAGCATAGAGGAAACTGGAGGCAACCTGCAGGTTATGGAAGACGCAACGCCTTTTGCGGTTTTAACATCTGACGAAGACGGCTTTGCCTATTTACGTGGCTTAACGGCAGGCACTTATCTTTTGGTGGAAGACACACCGCCAGAAGGCTACAACCGCTTTACAAGCCCCATAACCCTAGCCATAAACACAACCACGGCTAACCCTAGCTATATTGTCGAGGCCACAATCACAAATAGCTCTGGTTTTGAGTTGCCTCTAACTGGTGGTGCAGGCACGCTTATGTTTACTATAGTTGGCTTAGCCCTTATAGGCGGCTCTATATTCTTCATATTCTTTTACGCTAGACGTAGAAGAAGAGAGGAAGAGCGAGCAAGCTAACCATGAAAAGAATATGGCTTGTAATCATCATCATTTTGATGATACTCTTAGGTGTGGGCCTGCTGTTTTACCCAGATATAAGCAGCTGGTTTAACGGCAGGGTTCACCAAGGCCTCACCCAAATCTATAATGAAGAAGTAAGCAACATGCAGCAAGAGTATATAGAGGAGCATTTTAGGCGAGCTAGAGAGTATAACCGCAAACTAAAAGAAACCGCCCAAGGCG
>WQVB01000113.1 GCA_009781815.1 Defluviitaleaceae bacterium | reverse complement strand
TGACTACACCCCTAATGCTGCTGATGGCTACATCTCTCAAAGAGAGGCCCTAGTCATTCTAAACAACACCATAGGTCGCACAGCCCCTCAAAACACGCCCCAAGCTCCTCTAACCTTCTCCGCCCTTGCAAACATTTTAGATGATTTAATCCACACCATCATTTCTAGCGAAAGTCTCATAAACCTTGAAAACCAAGCCCTAGACGGCATCCTCATTGTCCACCACACAAACAACACCAGCTTGCTTTTGTCTAATGTGGTTGGTCGTGGTGATGTGGTTGTAGTGGCTGGTGATGGCGGCGACACAACCCTTCACAGCGTCAACATTTTAGGCGACATTATAATGCTAGGTAGCGGCAACCCCCTCGCAGACATAACCATACACAGCACCACAGCAAATAACCTACAAGTTTTATCCCCCTCCGCCATAAGCCTAACGGGTAGGAGTCAAGTCCAAAATGCAAGGCTCTTTGCATCAACATACCTTGAAACAAGCCTCTCGCCCACCTCACACACCCTATCGCCTAATGTTTATATCCACCATCATGATGTGGCACTTTTTGGGCGTTTTGGCAAAGTGGATATACAGTTAGAAAGCCGCTTTGCCCCCATATCTATCACGGCAGATGGTCGCATAAGCTACCTTGTGGCTTTAGGCAGCGTTTTGCTGTTGGGTGATGTTGCCATAGATGCTTACTCCCTGCCCCTTGGCCATGTTGTGGAGATTGCAAGCCAAGACCAAATCCGCAATAACATGGATATAGAAAGAGCCGTAGATGCAGCAATGGCACGCTTTGTAGATGATTTGCTAGCCCAGCTCCTCCTACTTATGCAAAGCGGCGGGCAAGGGCAACAAGGCACTTCAAGCTCCAACCAATCTTCATCTCATTCTACGTCTTCATCCGCACCCCAAGCGCCAACCATAACCCCTCCCCCAGCAGACCCTTCACCCTCTCCTGAGAGATAATGTTAAAAGCCATCGAGCATAAAGTTCGATGGCTTTTTATTATTCCAAATACATTGGATTGCGGATTAATTGACGAAGCAAGCCCGCAATAGACTTGTAGCGAAACGCCCTCCAACCCTCCTAAGTCGTCATCCCGTGCTTGACACGGGATCTATGTATGATAGTGCATGCCTTGATTAGACTTGCCCTTCTCCAATTAGATCCTGAGTCAAGCCCAAGACACGTCATCCCGATTTGTATCAAAAGACACAACTTCCTCATCGTCATTGCGGACTTGATCCGCAATCCCCCGCCTTCATAACGCTACTTCGGTTATTAGTTATCTCACAACCGAACCCTTCATGAAGGAAGGGGATTGCGGATCAAGCCCGCAATGACGATATGGGTGCAAATCGAAATGACGTAAGCTCAGGATGACGACACTCGAGTTCGTTCGCTACAGGTCTAATGGCGAGAAAGGCGAATACCTCACAAAACACCCGCCCTATCCAATATCACAAATGTCCTCACCATATCTATAGATAAATCCAGCCCGCCTCCGCTACCTTTCAACAGCCCCTCCTCCACCATATTTCCTATAGTTGCCCTACCCCAAATAGGCACTTCTTCTAACGTGGCAAATCTCACCTCTTCTTTTAAAGTCGATACAACAGGGATGTTAAGGTACGCAAGAATAGCATCCGCCACAGCTTGTGCCATCTCACCCCTCTTGTCCCTTAAAATGCCCACATCAGGGTTGTGCAAGGGGCTGTCGATAAAGGCAAGCTCCAAAAGCACAGCAGGGCAGGCAGAGTGCCTTAAAACCCCCACATCACCCCTATGCCACACCCGCCTGTTGGCAAGGCCCATTTGCTTGCTATATCCATCTTGCAGGGCTCTAGCCAAGGCAAGGGCGTTGTTATGGGCATATAGCGTCTCCGCCCCCGTGCCCCTGCCTGCATTTACGTGGATGCTTATAAAGTAGCTTGCTTGCCATTTGTTTGCAGCTTGCCACCTTTCGTTTATGCCAACGCTTACATCCCCCTCCCTTGAAAGCATCACATCAAGCTCCGCAGCTTTAAGAATATCTCGTAAAGTTTTTGAAACTTCTAGGTTTATATCTGCCTCCCTCATTCCGTTGCCTATCGCCCCTGGGTCTCGCCCGCCGTGGCCTGGGTCAATAAAAATTTTGTGCATAAAAAATCCTCCTCATGTTTTGATGAAATCATCATAACACGGGAGGAATTCTCATTTACTATCAACTTTTATTTAGGATATTAAAAACCCCAAACATTACCCCAGTTAAATGGGTTGTATGAAGACCCAAAAGTTATCGGCGACACTCCATTGTAAAGCAAGGCCATAACAAATATGACGCCAAACGCCCATAAAAACGTAACTTTCTCGTCAAAATATGTCTTGATAGCATAGAAAAGCATCAAATACATTAAAATCATGCCAGCTTGGCTGAAAAACGGCAACAAGATAGCTATAAGTATAGTTGCAGCGTACAAAAGCGTGCTTGCTGACACTAGGTTGATAATGCGTGTAAAAGGCACTTTAATTTTTAAAATAGCAAATAATGCTAATATGAGCAATGCCATAACCCCTACCGTTATCGCGGCAGAAAGCATGCCTCCAAAAAATGCCCCTACTCTTACTCCTGCTCCTATGCTAACTGAGCCAAATATGCCCAAGTCTACCCTAACTGCCCTTACACTAAACATGTTTAAGAGACCGCTAAAGAGAATGAAAGCACCAGCTAAAATAAGCCAAGCATGAGATAGTGTTTGAGACGCTATTCTCGCACCTTCCATTGGGTTTTTAGAGAAAACACCCTTTAAAATCTTAACTGCATCGCTCACCATAGGGTCTGGTGCTGCCTTTGGTGCAGCAGGTGGCGGCGGGGTAGCTCCAGGTGCCGCTTGTGGTGCTGGTGCAGGAGCTGGTGATGGTGCAGGTTGTGGTGCTTCTTGAGCTGGCTCTGCTGCCGTTGGCTCTTCAGCCCCAGCCACCACCTCAGGAGCTTCTACATTTTCTACTAAATTTTTACCGCATGAGCTGCAAACTTTAGATTCGTCAGCTATTTGCGTGTTACAAAACTTACAAGTCATCTTCAAAACCTCCATCGTTTTAGTTTTGCGTAGCTTAGATCCGTTCATCTTTTATTCATAATATGTACTTGACGCTAATATTAACATAAAATGTTGACCTTGTAAAGAACTTTTGGTATTATTAATTAAAGAAAAGTCGAAAAAAGGGGTAGGTTGCATGATAAACAAGGCTCTGATTACAGATTTTTACCAACTAACCATGATGTAGGGGAATTTTAAAGACGCAAAACCCCACAGACGGGCTGTTTTTGATATGTTTTATTCTAAGATGCGTTCATCTCTTACTTATAAAAAGAGATTTTGCCGCCACAATCTTGATAATGGCTTAATTTATAGCTTCTACCCTAAATATAACAGGTCGCAAGCCATCATTACAGCTGATAACCGCCATATTCTCATCCTTAAGCCAGCCACCATAAAAATCCTTTCCTCCGTGAGATAAAGCTATAACATATTCCATCATAGACTTCCAAGCATTGTCGCATAGGCCTTCTGGCTTTTGCCAACCGTTGCAAATATATTCTTGCCCTTCTTCATGAAGCTTGCAAATACCCAGGCCCTCACCCCCATATTCTTTAAGCAAATCCTCCATTACAGTCTTTTTGATAACGGTTATTTTAACTTCTTTCAAAATTATGCCCCCTTTTAGCGTGGTCTTTTGCCGCCAACTGCAAAATACATATCACCTAATTTTTCACCAATTTTGAAATATTGACATTCTGCAAATAAAATACCATCCATCTTCTCGATAAGCATTTCTTCATTTTCGCCTAGCTTATCGGCGTCAACGTGCATGGCAAGCACCTCAGCGATAAAAAGAGTGTGCCTCCCAGCATCAGTTGCACTAATAACCTTGCATTCTAAATTCATTGGGCACTCTTTTATGATTGGTGTGTTAATTTCAGATGCCGAAGTAGCCGTCAAGCCATATTTTTCAAACTTATCCACGCCAGATTTGCCACTACTAGACCCTACAAGATCAACTTTTTCTAAAATTGAAGATGTAGGAAAATTTATTGTAAATTCCTGCGCTTTTGTGATAAGTGAATGAGTGTATGCCTGCCTGCTTAGCGATATTGCCACAATGGCAGGGCTTCGCAAGTTTACATTCATTATATCACTAGCCGTCATCACATTTGGCTTTCCGCCCTCATCAACAGCCACCACAAGCCCTAATGGCGATGGGTAGACGGGGTGAAAGGGTACTTCAAGTTTTGTTTTTTGCATAGTTCTATACCTCCTAAAATTTCATCTTTACAAGCCTTGTATATTTACTATATAATGAAATTACGAAAAAAGAAAGTACGCACTTTTTCCATATATACTACTAGAAAGGATAGTGCAAAAAATGGGAATGAAAGAATATAAGGGCATAGTTAGCAAGGTGATAGACACACCCTTTGGCTACACCCTATCTTTGCTAAGCGGCAAGTGGAAGATGGTTATTTT
>WQVB01000112.1 GCA_009781815.1 Defluviitaleaceae bacterium | reverse complement strand
CGCCACGTTTAGGCCCAGATGGCAAGCCACTACCCCCACGCCCACCAAGGCTAGGGCCTGATGGCAAGCCATTGCCACCAAGACCTCCACGTTTAGGGCCAGACGGTAAACCTTTACCCCCACGCCCACCAAGGCTAGGGCCTGATGGTAAACCATTGCCTCCAAGACCTCCACGTTTAGGGCCTGATGGCAAACCGTTACCACCACGCCCGCCAAGGCTAGGTCCTGATGGCAAGCCTCTTCCTCCACGCCCATATGGCGATAGACCACAAGGCGGTGGTTACCAAGGCAACCGCCCTCACGGTGATAGACCTGGATATCAAGGCAATAGACCACAAGGAGACAGACCAGGCTACCAAGGCAACCGCCCTCAAGGTGGCGGTGCAAGGCCAAGCTCAGGCTACCAAGGTAACCGCCCAGGTGGAGATAGACCACAGGGTGGCGGCGGTCGTCAAGATTGGAGCAGAAAAGACGCTACACCACAAGCAGGTGGTGCTGGCAAGGGCAAAATAACCCAAGAAGCTCCAGACAAGCAAGGTCGCAAGCAAAGGCTAGAAGCAGGTAGAAAAGATAGAAGAAAAGACCCGAGAACATTGGAAAAAGAAGAAGCTTTGGCAAGGCCTACGGCAAAAGCACCTACAAAGCCTGAAGAGCCAAAGGTTATTCAAGTGCCTGCGGTGCTTACTTTAAAAGAGCTTGCAGAGCTAATGAACAAGCAAGGTGCAGAGCTGGTTAAAGCACTTTTCAAAAAAGGCGAGATGATAAACATCAACCAAGAAATCACCTTTGAAAAAGCCGAAGAAATCGCTATAGAATACGACATTTTAGTGGAGCAAAAAATAGAGATAGACATTCTCGAAGAGGTCTTTGCCGAAGGCGAAGAAGACGCCTCTTTGTTAGTTGAACGCCCGCCTGTTGTTGTTGTTATGGGCCACGTTGACCACGGCAAAACATCCCTTTTAGATGCCATACGCAAAACCGATGTGGTTGTAGGGGAGCAAGGCGGCATAACCCAGCATATAGGTGCATGCACCGTTAACGCTAAAGATAGAGCCATAACCTTTCTCGACACGCCAGGCCACGAGGCCTTCACCGCTATGCGTATGCGTGGTGCTCAGGTAACGGATATTGCCGTGCTTGTGGTTGCGGCGGATGATGGCGTGATGCCGCAAACTGTTGAAGCTATTAGCCATGCAAAGGCGGCAGGGGTAGAGATTATAGTGGCTATCAACAAAATCGACAAGCCATCAGCCAACCCTGATAGAGTGTTGCAAGAGCTAACGGAGCATGAGCTTGTAAGCGAAGACTGGGGCGGAGACACTATTTGCGTGCCTGTTTCGGCTCATACAAAAGAGGGTATCGACAATCTTTTAGACATGATACTCCTTGTAACCGACATGAAAGAATACAAGGCAAACCCTAACAAAAACGCTAGAGGAACGGTTATAGAAGCACAGCTTGACAAAGGACGTGGCCCAGTTGCTACTGTTTTAGTAAAATCTGGAACGTTGCAGGTAGGTCAACCTATAGTTGCAGGCACTGCCCACGGTCGCATACGTGCTATGATAAACGATAAAGGGCAAAAGGTAACCACCGCAGGCCCTTCTATGCCTGTGGAGATTTTAGGTCTTACATCTGTGCCAACGTCGGGTGATTTGTTTTTTGTTGCATCATCCGAAAAAGAAGCTAGGTATGTTGCAGAGCATATCATAGCCAAAAACCGTGTTAAAATGCTTGAAGACACGCCTCAAAAGGTGTCTCTTGATGACCTTTTCAACCAAATACAAGCTGGCAAGATGAAAGAGCTTAACCTTATCATCAAGGCAGACGTTGGCGGCTCGGTGGAGGCTGTAAAGGCATCTTTAGAGAAGTTGTCTAATGAGGAAGTCCGCATCCGCACTATTTTTGGCGGGGTGGGTGCTATAACCGAAAGCGATGTAAACCTAGCGGCAGCCTCTAATGCTATTATAATAGGCTTTAACGTCCGCCCTGAAAACACGGCCAAATCCGTGGCAGATGAGCAACAGGTAGACCTTCGCCTATATCGCATTATATATAACGCTATTGATGATATTAAAGCTGCTATGGTGGGTATGCTAGACCCTATCTTTGAAGAAAAGGTTATTGGCCATGCCGAAGTTCGTCAGATTTTTAAAGCTTCAGGCATAGGCACTATCGCAGGCTCTTATGTTTTAGACGGCAAGATAACCCGTAACGCACAAGTACGCCTTTTGCGTGATAATATTGTGATTTATGAAGGCACACTTGACACTTTGCGTCGCTTTAAAGATGACGCAAAAGAAGTCCTCACAAATTATGAATGTGGTATAGTTTTATCTAAATTTAACGATATTAAAGAGGGCGACATTGTTGAGGCGTTTGTAATGGAAGAAATTAAACGTAGCTAAAGGGTTCGATTTGGAAACGAGGAGGTAAAACAAATGGATAACGGCAGAATGATTAGAATAAACGATGAAATCCAAAGAGAGTTAAGTGAGGTTTTACGCTCTGGCATTAAAGACCCACGCTTAACGGCTATGGCCAGCGTTGTGCGTGTTGAAACCACAACAGACCTAAAGTTTTGCAAGGCTTATATTAGCATTTTAGGTGATGAAGAGCAAAAAGCGAAAGGCATGGAGGCTATAAACTCGGCAAAAGGCCGCATACGCTCTAGCCTTGCTTCTTCCATCAACCTACGCCAAACCCCTGAGTTTACCTTTATTTTGGATGACTCCTTAGACCATAGCTTTAAGATACAGCAGCTTTTGGATGAAGTGTAATATGCAAGATATTTGGCGTAAGATAACTAGTAATTTATGGGATGTTGCCATTGTAACCCATCACAACCCTGATGGAGACGCAATAGGTGCTTGCTTTGCCTTGGCACATGCCCTATACAGCAGGGGCTTTGTGCCTAGGGTTGTTTTGGATGATTATAGCAATAAATTCGACATTGTGAAGGGTAAAGAGTTTGTTGACAACTCTATTACATCTTATGATCTTGTTGTCGCTTTAGACTGTGGAGATATCAGCCGAATTTATGACCCAAATGGCTTATTTGCCAATGCGAAAACCACCATAAATATCGACCATCACATAAGCAATGATAGTTTTGCTATGTACAATTATGTGGATGCCAATGCATCATCTACTTGCGAGCTTGTGTATGATGTGCTTGAGCATAATATTAGGATAGACAAAGACATGGCGGAAGCCCTATATATGGGTATTTTCACCGATACAGGGGGCTTTCGCTACTCTGCAACCTCGCCTAAAACCATGTCTATCGTGTCTTCTTTAATGGAGCGTCAAATCGACTTTGGGGCTATTCAAGAAAAGATGATGTATGCAAAAACACCAGCCCAAGTTGCGGCTTTCACAACTGCCTTGGGCAATCTAGCGTACATTGGTGGCAATATAGCCTACACCACCCTTACCATTGAAGAAATGGCTAAAGCAGGGGCAAATAGGGGAGATTTGCAAGGTATTGTAGAGTATTTGCGTAATATTGATAAGGTGGAGATTGCCGTCTTTTTTAGTGAGCTGGAGGGCGGCTACACCAGAGCCAGCTTTCGCTCTAATGGAGCTGACGTCAACCTTATAGCCAGCCAATTTGGCGGGGGCGGGCATAAATTTGCAGCGGCTGCCAGCTTTGAAGCCCCTTTTGAAGAGGGTGTAGCCCAAGTTTTAGAGGTGCTAAAAAACCATGTATAATGGCATTTTAAATATTTATAAACAGCGAGATTTTACATCAAATGATGTGGTGCAGATAATAAAGAGGTTGACACGCTCTAAGGTTGGCCACACGGGCACGTTAGACCCGCAGGCCACGGGCATTCTCCCTATATGCCTTGGCAAGGCTACAAAGCTGGCAGACTATATAATGGGGCAAGATAAAGAGTATATCGCCGAGGTGATTTTAGGTAGCTCTACCGACACCCAAGACAGCCACGGCAGCGTGGTGGAGGCATCAACCACAAGGGTAGACAAGCTTGAGATTATACAGGCTTTATCCAGCTTTTTTGGTGCTGTAGAGCAAACGCCGCCAATGTACTCTGCCATTAAAATAAAAGGCAAAAAGCTTTATGAATATGCCCGCAAAGGCATAGAAATAGAGCGAAAATCTCGCAGAATCGACATTTTTAAGCTAGAGGTGCTAAAGTGGAATTTAGAAGCGACACCCCAAACCTTCACGGTGCGTGTGGGTTGCTCTAAAGGCACATACATCCGCACTTTGTGCAATGATATTGGGGAAAAGCTAGGCACGCTAGCTCATATGGGTCATCTCCTACGCTCTTCCAGTGGAGATTTTAACTTACAATCAGCCCTTACTTTAGACACACTTAAAAAAGCCATAGAAGAAAATAAAATACATAACCACCTAACCCCCTTGGAGCTTGCCATTGGCCACATTCCGAAGTTAACAATCAACCAAGAGGGAGAAAAAATGTTGCTAAACGGCAACAAAATCCCGCTTGAAAACGTCATAGAAGGTAATGCTCAAATTAACGCTCAATATCTATTGTATACCCACAATGGG
>WQVB01000111.1 GCA_009781815.1 Defluviitaleaceae bacterium | reverse complement strand
TTTTCTATCCCTCAGCAAGATGAGACGGAATGGATAAATCCATTCCCTACAGGAGCAAACTGGAATGGCGTGAGTACGGGATGACGCCAGGGAAGGTTAAATACCCACCAAAGGAGGAACACCAATGTCTAACCTAAAAGACACCATTTTCTATAAAATCATCCAAGGCCAGCTACCCTGCCATAAAGTTTATGAAGATGACGACTTTTTGGTGATTTTAGATATCTTTCCAGCCAATTTAGGTCATTGCCTTATAATCCCTAAAACCCCCGCCAAAGATATTTTTGACATTGATGCAGGCACAGCCTCAAAGCTCTACCCCCTAGCCACCCGCATTGCAAAAGCCGTTAAAAACGCCACAGGCTGTGATGGGGTAAACATCCTCCAAAACAACCAAGCCGCCGCAGGGCAGGTTATATTTTATTTTCACCTACACGTCATCCCCCGTTTTGAAGGGGATGGTTTAACAAACTTTCATTCTGTGCAAAATAACCATGAGAACCAAGAGTTTGCCCAAATGGCAGATAGTTTAAGGAGCAACCTTAATGAGTAAAGACCAAATAAGCAAAATGAAAAAAGCATTTGCCCTTGCTACGCTTTTGATGGCCTCCGCCCTTGTAGCTGGGCTTTCTTTGGTGTTGTCTTATAACTTTACAATGGCCAACCGCCTGCCAGGTTATGTTGGCCCTAGGCACACATCCTCCACGGGGGGCGGCTCTGAAAATAACCAAACGCAAACCCTGCCCTCCATCAACATCCTCATTTTAGGTATTGATGATGAGGCAAATCTGCCAGATGTTATTCTAGTAGGGCACCTTAATGGAGAAACTCACAAAATCGACATTATATCCATCCCTAGAGACAGCCGAGTGGTCATAGATCAGCAAATACGTGATAGCTTTGCCCGTGTAAACCACAACCCACCCCCCATGGGGCGAGAGATGATTTTAAACAACCTCTTCACCTGGGCAGGCGCCCAACGTGGCGGTGGCTTGCAAGTGATGCAAGACTATCTTGAAAATCTTTTAGATATAGAATTTGACTATCACATAATGCTAGATTTAGCAGCATTTAGATATATTGTAGACGCCGTTGATGGTATCTATGTTGACGTACCCTTTCGCCTATTTTACGTGCAAGGTGGCGTAATCGACATAGACTTACAAGCAGGCTTTCAACTGCTAAACGGTCGCCAAGCTGAGCAATTCGTCCGTTTCAGAAACCACCCCTTGGGGGATCTAACCCGCATACAGCTGCAACAAACCTTTATACAAGCCTTTTTTGAGCAAGCCCTCACCCTAGACGCCATTCTCTCTAACCCTATCGGCTTTTTAGTGCCTATTTTGGAACAAACAACCACCAACATGGGCATAACATCCCTCATCCGCTATGACAACATGAACATCCTAAACGCCATAAACCCCGAAAACATCAACTTTCACATGGCTGAAGGCGGCCTAGGCACAGGTGTCTTTTTCCATATGGACAAGCCCGCCACCCGCCAGCTAATGCAAGATATCATCTCAGGCGACATCCACCAACAAGAGGCAGAAGAGCATGAAGAAGGCTCGGATGAAGAGAATTAAAATCAACCACCTTATGTTGTTGATATCAGTGGTGTTTTTGTTATATTTCGTTTTTATCTCTTTCCCTTTTTTAATGCCTCTTTTAGTAGCTCAAAGAAGACTTAGCGGAGTGCAAGAGTTTTCATATTTTATACTATCTGCACCCCCTATGGTCTCCTATCTCATTTTTATGGTTAAAAATATCAACAACACAAAAGGCCTCGCATGGGTTATATACCCTCTATGCCGCTTAAATTCTTTTATGAGCCTTTGGGCGATAATTCTTATTTCGGGGTCTTCTACATGGTGGATTTTCTTCCCTTTCATATATCTTTTCCCCATCCTATTTATCGCCACTATGATAATTGGCATAAAAGCCGACATCAGATATAGAAGAACAAAAAGGAGTGTATAGGTGATTATGATGAAAATTAAGCCGATGAAGGTTAATCTCAGCCACTTTATGCTTTTAATATCCATAGGTCTTCTACTCTATATATTTTTCGTCATCATACCTATAGGGATCACAACATCCCACCCAATGCTTTTATACTTTTTCTTAAACATCCCCATACTTTTTGCATATGCCGTCTTCATCCATAAAAAAATTGGTGAGATAAAGTATTTCGCCACCCTCATCTATCCCTTAGCTTCTATTAATCTAGTTATAGGCTTTCCTATGTGTTTAGCTCTTATAGACGACGCAGCCCCTTGGATGATTGTGGTTGTAGCACCTATCTTTGCTCTGTTCTTAATCGTCATTACAATAGCGGGCATAGTAAAAGATTTTCTATATGCATGGAAGGGCAAACAAAAACAGACCTAGAGCTATTCCAGGTCTGTTTTTGTTTTATATTTCAAATAATTCTGTTGGGTCTAGCTTGAATTGCAGCATATTTGCCGTTTCTCGACCACCATCTCCACCCTTGCGTTGCATGGTTATTCTACCCAGCCTTAAGCTGCCTCTAGGGCTTATACAAACTTCACCTTGAGAGTAGTGATTAAGCACTTCATTGATATTTCTAAGCACCCACCTTTGATTGTTTATGGTTTTTTGAGCAACCAAAACCCACTCAACCGAAAGCTCACCTCTGCCTTTGATGCAATCCGAAATTATTAAAAATTTATTCTTTTTAAACCATTCTAAGATGATATCTTGTTCTTCATGTTCAAGCTCGGTTATAAACATTCGCCTTGGGTCTTTCACATCTTTTTTATAAGGTTTTACTTCACCGCAAAAATATTGCAACAATTTATAAACATCATCAGGCATATTCCACATGGTTATGTAGTTTTTTAAATATCGCTTGTCGATTTGGTTAAAGCCCTTTTTATTGCTAACAAGCTTCACTTGTATATTTTCTATATCCAACGCATCTTTCAGCTTTATTTTAATTTGCACATTCAAGTCAGATTTATGACCACTTATAACAACAGCCTTAACATATTCAATATTTTCTAACTTGTAATTCATAGCCACAAGCCAATCCCTAGCGTCTATGTCATTTTCCCAGTTATTGAATTTCAAGGCTACATCTTTCTCATTTTTAAAGCCATCCCTTGCAGTTTGTGAGCCTTTTAATATTTTGCCGTTTAAATTTGAAGGCATAGCTGCTCCCCTATCTCATCATGTGCTTTTGCGCTATTTATAGCATTTACAAGCTCTCTTCCGATATGCTCTATTACGCTAACGGTCATAGCGTTGCCCGCCATGGATAATATCTTATTTTCTTCAACACCGATCTTCGTCGCTTTTAGTGCCACTTCCATAGGAAAGCCTTGCAGCAACAAAGCCTCCAAGGCAGATATTTTTTTAAGCTTGCCATTTTTAACATACAAAATGCCGTGCCTGCCCGTCCGCAAGGTGGGGCATTTATCTTTATACAACCTCAAGTCAGACTGCCTTGTGTCTACCACTAGGTAATCTTGCTCTAAAATTAAAGATAAGTCATATTTACCTTGATTGTACTTGTTGTTTAAATATTTATGAAATGTTACATCGTCAAGGGGCAACTCTCTAGCATTTTCGTCTATCAAATATTCTTCAAGGCCGTTATGAGATATAGATTTAGGGAATTTAAAGTTAAAGTTTAACCCCTTTTTAGCACCAACAATATATACCCGCTCTCGCATTTGAGGCACACCATAATCAATGCTATTTAGAGTTTTGTAATATGTATTATACCCCGCCTCATATAGCTGTGATAGTATAATTTTAAGGGTTCTTCCTTTATCATGATTAACCAAGCCCTTAACATTTTCCAAGATAAAATAGGGCACATCTTTGCACCCTAATATCTCTATCAAGTGGTTGATTATAAGGCCTCTATCGTCCTCAAAGCCAGCCCTTTTACCAGCTAAAGAAAAGGTTTGACAAGGAAAGCCCGCTATCAAAATATCCAAATCAGGGAGGTTAGGCTTGTCTATCTTGGTTATATCGCCATAGTTGTTGTGGTCATTATACACTTGGCTATACACATATGCCGTCTTTTCGTCTAGCTCAGCATGGGCTACACACTCCATACCATTTAACTCTAGCCCCAGCCGTCCACCGCCAATGCCAGCACAAAAATCCATAAATTTATAAGTTTTCATGCCAGCTTCCTCCTCATTATTGCGGGTTCACGCCATTCTAATTCCCCTAAGTCGTCATCCTGAGCTTGACTCAGGATCTATTCATGATAGTGTATTCCCAATTAAGCCTGCCCTTCTCCAATTAGATCGGAGCCTACCCCGTACTTGATACGGGGTGTCAAGCACGGGATGACGACATTTGGGTTTGTTTCGCCGCAAGTCTATTGCAGGCTTGAACCGCAATCTAATTAGGCTTGTAAGACGACTTCATCTCTACAACACGGTTAAAAGCCAGCTTGCCTTCTGTGCTAGTTTTTTCATCAAGGCAAAAGAAAGCATTACGCATAAATTGCAAACGGTCGTCTTTTGTTACGTTTAAGATAGACGGCTCTGACACGGCGTTTTCGGTGATGATTAGGGAGTTTTCGTTAAGGCGAAA
>WQVB01000110.1 GCA_009781815.1 Defluviitaleaceae bacterium | reverse complement strand
GCCTAAGTTAGACTATTTAATGGGTATAGAAGGTGTTGCTGCCAAGCTTTATTTTTCTAGAATATTTGAGGGTATTGATTGGAACGGGAGAAGGCCAAGGATAAAAGATAACTACATAAACCTGCTGTTAGATATAGGTTATACTACTCTCTTTAGCTATATAGATGCCATGTTGCAGTTGTATGGTTTTGACACAAATAAGGGTAATCTCCATCAAGAATTTTATAAAAGGAAATCTCTAACTTGTGATATAATAGAGCCTTTTAGATGTATCATTGATTATAAAGTGCGTAAAATGCACAACTTAGGGCAGGTAAAAGATGATCATTTTGTGATGATAGGCAAGCAAGTGCAGATAAAATATAAAAGTGATTTTAATTATTTGCATGAGTTTATAAAAGAGATAGACAAACATGGTGAGGCTATTTTTTCATACATTCAGGCCTATTATAGATGGTTTATGGCCTTTAATTGTGTTGATGATTTCAAAAAATTCCCCAAAGTTTTCGATATACCTCTATAGTTAATCGAGGGACAGGTCAGGATTCTTTATGTGTTACACATTTTCTTGCTAAAGGATAAAGAAAAGTAAATCTAATATGAGCTTTTGTTGTAGGCAAGCTGCAAATCAGCTAAGGATCCATTCCCTACAAGGTTTAATTAAAATGGCGTGGATGGAATGATGATGTTGAGTCAATAACTCAAGTGTTTGATTTTGCTGCAAGTCTATTGGAGGCTTGTGCATACCTAGGTAGATCCTGAATCAAGTTCAGGATGACTGCAAGGGGATACTCTTAACACCATGCTATATCATAAAACAAAAGGCGTGCTGTCTTAGCACGCCTTTAATGTGTATGTATTTATTGTTGCCTTAATGGGCTGATGAAGATTTGCTCCATGGCCATGCCTGTTTTACGCATGGCGACGTCTACTATTTGGGCTACCTCTTGGTCGCTTAGTTGAGGGCGGTCTACCACAATGTCTACGGCGGCATCGCCTATGCGTACATAAACTTCAGCAAAGCCTTTGGCTTCTATTAGGGCTTCTGTCGCGGTTTCACGCTCTATTCTTGAGATAAGGTCTGCAAGCTGGATTGCCTTGTCTGCCCTTTGTTCTTGTGCTATGTTTGTGTTGTTTATCATATCTGTGAGGGATGACATTTGACCAGAGCGGGCTTGCTCACGGTTAAGTCTTGATTGGATAAAGAAAGAGCTATCGTTTGAGGTGTTAACAAACACCGCCTGGTTAGATTGATTGTCGGATATTTGGGCTGCAACGGGCACTGTGGCAATGCCTGTGTAGTGGCTTGTTTCAAGCATGCCTTGCTGGTTTAAAGTGGTGTTTACAACAGATACATCCTGCATTGTGGTGTCGTCCATTATAAGTGCCATAATCTCCCCTGTGGGGGTTAGTGCAAGCTCAGACTCGCCATTAGCCCTGCTATCCATAAGGTTTAAATAGCCTGTAACGGCTATCATAACCACAAGGGCAGATATAATCACGTGGTTACGCTTTAGGGTGAATTTTCTTTTCTCTCCACCTGCCTCGTGGTGGTGCTTTTTATTTCTTTGAAAGATGTTTTTGATGTTCCTCATCATATTTTGCCTCCAATATATTTTTTTAATTATTATTCATCTGAAAAACCTGCACCTGATGTGCACCAATGCCTAAAAGGGTGTGGGCCCCTCGTGTTAAAGCATCACGCACGGCTACATCACCCGCCCCTTGTGCTACTATAATCACCCCTTGCACGGTTGGGGCTATTTCTTCAAGCCTAAGGGGTCTTTCTTCTCCATTGGCTCCTCGCATGGCAACAAAGCTGTTTGAGAGACTCTCCGTCTCTATGCTGCGTGTGCCTCCCTCTCCATCATCTTCCGTGGTGTTAGAGATAGACGCCTGGATGTTTTGAGCATATACGGTGCTTGTGCCGCCTAGGGTAAGCATCACCCTAACCTCGCCAGCACCAGCTACAAGAGACAAGATGTCTTCCATTTGTCTTGCTATATAGGCGGCCATACCTTGGCTTTCAGCTTGGGTTGTCTCTCTTGCCTCTGTTTCCACTTGATGTTGCCAGCCTCTTTCGTCTTTATCTGCCCCATCCCCCCTCAGGTTGCTAAAATAGCTGCTTAATAGCAAAAGAGCAACGCCAGCAAGCAGCATGATAACAACATTTTGAACGCCTTTTTTGCCCTTCTTCTCTGCAAAGTTTTTTAGAAATTGCATGTTACCCTCCTACACGAGTAGAAGCAAGCCTATGGCCTGACTTCTAATATTATATTTTGCATATCCAAGTTATAGAAGCTTGACAGCAAATTTTTTAAAGACAATATTTCTGGTGCTGCTTGATTTTCTGCCCCTGTTTGTCTAGGCTCGCCTCTGGAGCCTATTATGGGGTCTATTCGCACTGGGTCTATCCTTATAAAAGCTCTTGCTCTTTCTATCTCAATTAAAAATAGGTGTATGGTTATTATCTCGCCAAAGTTTTCTCTCTCATCTATGCTAAAGCTGGCATAATCAAGGGTAAAATAGCCATGATTGTCTATCAGCCTCTCTATTTGAGCTGTTAGGCCTTCTTTGTAGATGGATATAATAAGCTCTCTTTGAGATTGGTCTGCCTGCTCTATTTGCCTTGCCAACGCCGCCCTGTCGTAAGATAAAGATATATCTGCAAAAATATCTCCGCTGCTGCCTGCAAAGGCGTTGATAATGCCTGATAAGGGGCTTATGATTATAAAAATTAATATAATCCCTAAAACAAGGTTGATATATTGCTCATATTTTTTGCCTGGGTTGATGATGCTGATGAAGCTTGAGAATATGATGAAAACCGCAAGATTGCGTATATAGTCGGCTATATGGGTCATGGGTGTATTCTCCCTAATTTAGTGAGTTTTGTGAGTTTAGTGCTAAAGTTTAAATAGTGGGTGTGAGTGAAGTGAGTGAATTCATCATTAAAGGTGTCATTCTATTTCTAATTACGCTTGGTGAGAACTAGACTAGGTGCATCATAAACTTAAAGTTGCCATCACTATAAAAACAAACAAGAAGGTCGCCAAGGCACATACGCCTAATATTAAGGTGGTATAGTTACCTATGGCGTCTATTGCATCGGTTATCCTCTCATCACATATGGGGGAGATGACGATGGCGGTTACTTTATAAACCACAACAAAAGCCACAATTTGCAATATAGGCACAATGCTGATGGCCGCTATGGCTATAAGCAGCGCTGTTGACGCTGCCCCCCTTAAAGCCCCTGAGTATGCTATGGCTGTGTCTATAGCCCCCGTCAACACCCCGCCAACGGCAGGCACAGCACCCACCGCCGTTCTAGTGCCTCTAATGGCTATGCTGTTTAAAATAGGGGTAGCTACCCTTTGAAAGCCTAAAATAGCCACAAAAACAAGTGCTACACTCTTTAAGCCGAAAGATATGCCCTTATGCATAAGCTCTGAAACATTGTCTAGCGTCTCCTTGTCTGATAGGTAGTTTACAACGGTTATAGCGGCGGCAAAAAGCAGCACAGGCACCATAACCACATCTAAAAAAACCGATAGAAAAGACGAGGCGAATATCAAGATAGGGGCAAAGGCTGTTGCTGATGCTATATAGCCCCCGCTTGCCACCAAGCCCACGATGATAGGGGTAGAGCCTGTGAGGAGAAAGATTATATTGCTCACCATATCTGCCATAATACCAAGAGCCATAATAAAGGTTCGCATTAAAAGGCCGATAACCACAATATAGCATATATAAAAGCCTAGCTTAGAGATGCCGCTGTTTTTAAAATTAGCCGTCATAGCTTTGAAAAACGCCGACAATATGGCTATAACCACCATATGGCCAAGTATATAAAACAAGGTGCGTACCTCTGAAAACAAGGCAGATAAAAGCCAGCTAAACACCCCGCCCATAGAAAGGTCAATCTCTCCCCTTAGGGCTTGAAGGGCCACCTCGCCAAGGTTTTGCTCCACACCCATAGGCATAACGGAAGATGGCCCCAAAGTTGGGAAGTCCATATCAATCAATTGCTCTTCAATGCCGCTCATAGGGGCTGCTAAAGCTAAAAATATTATGGTGCAAATTTTTATTATCATATGTGTTTACCTCTTTATTTCAAAATGTAACTGCTGGTTGTTGCAGGCTTGTTTGTGGAATCATTATAGATGCGGTCGTGCTATTCTCCTGCTCGTCATCGAGCCTATCATGAACTTGATTCAGGATGCTTGACACCCCGTATCAAGTACGGAGCAGGCTCCGATCTATGTATGATAGTGCATACCCTTCATTCCAATTTAATCATCTATCGTTGTAGGTAAGGGATTTATCCCTTCCGATATTATTGGATTATCACTCACTAATCCTTCAGATAGGCGAGACGGAGTGGATAAGCTTTTGTTGCAGACAAGCTGCAAGTCAGCCAAGGATCCATTCCCTACAGAGAGGATTGGAATTGCGTGGCACGGGATGACGATTTAGAGGAGTCAAAAGACGCAGCAAGACAAACAATCACAAAGCCACCTACATAGGTATAATAGCCACCACCTGCTCTATCAGAGATATTATAATAGGGGCGGCAAT
>WQVB01000109.1 GCA_009781815.1 Defluviitaleaceae bacterium | reverse complement strand
TATTTTGTTTGGACGGCCTTAAGGGCTGATTTTGTAACCAGCTCTTTTAACCCCCGCATTAATATAGACATGGGCGGCCTTCGTGGCAATATATATGATGCTAATGGTGTGGTGCTAGCCACGGATGTAGACGGAACACGACACTATCCCTTAGGGGTGGCTTTTGCCCATGTGGTGGGCTATTCTCATATGAGCCGAGGGGGCTTAGAGCTGGTTCATAACTTTACCCTAACCCGCCTCCATCGAGAGCTGACCCAACGCACCCGCTACGCCGTTTTTGATGAGGCACCTCAAGGCAACTCTATCCAAACCACCATAGATAGCGACCTGCAAGTGCTAATCCATAATGCCTTAGGCAGCCAACGTGGCTCTGTGGTTGCTTTAGACCCTTCAACTGGGGCTATTTTGGCAATGGTGTCTACCCCGTCTTTTAACCCTAACCAAGTTGCAGAAAATTGGGGCAGCTTGATTGAAGACCCTTCAAGCCCCCTTCTAAATCGTGCCACCCAAGGCCTCTACCCGCCAGGGTCAACCTTTAAGCTTATCACCACCCTTGCGGCTCTTGAGTATAACCCGGAGCTAGCCTATTTCACATACACCTGCACAGGCGTCCATCATTTTGGTGATGAAACCATCCAATGCTTTAACGCAACAGCCCACGGCTACATAGGGCTGGAGCGAGCTATGGCTGTGTCTTGCAATGGCTTTTTTGCCGAGCTTGCAACCATCATAAACTCCACATACATCACCCAAGCCGCCGAAAGGTCGGCATTATTTAACCAACCCATACCCTTCTACCTCCCCTCCTCTACCTCTCGCTTCCCTATGGAGGCGGATGCAGATGCAGAAGAGCTTATCCAAACAGCCATAGGGCAAGGCCGCATAGCCGCCACCCCTCTATCAATGGCTCTTTTGGCCGCAACCATAGCCAACAACGGCGTGATGATGCAGCCCTACATTGTGTCTCACGCCATATCAGGCCACAACGGCAACACCCTAAGCACCACCACCCCACGCACAATCAGCCGCAATGCCATACCTACCCACCATGCCGATACCCTTGCAAACACAATGGTCGCAGCAGTCAACAACGGCACCGCCTCCCCCGCCTCCCTGCCAAACATACAAACAGCAGGCAAAACAGGCACGGCCGAGGTGGAGGCAGGCCCCTCCCACTCATGGTTTATAGGCTTTGCCCCAGCAGACAACCCCACAATAGCCGTAGCCATAATAATCGAAAACACAGGCGGTGGCCCAGCAGCCACCAACCTAGCAAGACAAATCTTCACCCATGCCACGCAAGGAGGTAATTAATCATGAGTCGAAAAATCAAAACACTATACATTGTCATACCTATAGCTTTCATCATCCTAGTTATATTTGTGTTCATTTTTAGACCTTTTAGCAGCAATCGTGATATTTATCATGACTACTTTTTTGCACCTTATAGCATAAGGGGGCAACATGCAGTTATCGGTATAGATTATGAAACTACCGCGATTATAGACGCAGAAACAGGCAGAGAGCTTATGCGTTTCCGAGATAATAGGAGATATGAGTACTGGGTGGATATAATTGATTATAATATAGCCCATGTGCTTCGTAGTAGAATGCATAGGTATGATCCCTTTCAACCCTCGCATCAATCCTCATTAATCAACATCCAAACAGGCGAAACAATAATATCTTTAGGACCCAATGACCCAATCATAGTTCAAGTTTATAATAATATGGCGGTGGTTAAGGGAGATTTTTTTAGTGATTACAATGGCATCATAAACCTTGAAACAAAAGAGTGGGTTTTGCCCATAGAATTTGGGCGTATAATCATCATTTCAGACACCTTAGCCAAAGTTCAACTAGAACCAACCTTCCCTAGAAATGCCACCCTGAAGATAATTGGGGAATACTCAATATAGTTACGGGAGAAGAAGTGTTGCCTTTTAAATATAGCCGAATAGGCACTCCCGTCGGAAGCCTTGTTGACGTTATTGTGGACTTTAGACAGGCCGCACTTATTGATTTAGATACAATGGAAGAAATAATCCCTTTCGGTAGATATAGGTGGATCGACACTTCTCCTTATGGGTTGGCCGTTTTGCGTGATATGAACCACGAAAATGGGGTCTCTCTTGTTTCTATGGATAGTTGGGAAACTATTATACCCTTTGGTATATATGATGGCATTAGGATTTTATCCAGCGATACTATTCGAGTAGAAGAGAGAACAAGACAAGCATACGGCTTTTCTGCACAAGCAGGAATATTAAATATCCCAAACGGCAGAGTGATTATCCCCATGGGGGAGCTTACTCTCTCTTATCATATGTTTAGTTACTCTTCTGGCTTGATCATTCTTCGTGAGGGCAACTTTCAGAGAGCAACACTTATTGATGCCACAACTGGTGAAACCTTGATTCCTTTTAGGGTGTATAGGAATATGGGTTTCTGGTCTGATAGCCATATAGTTGTGCGAGATGGAGATATTCACAGGCTAGAGCCAATACCCCGATAGGTTATTCACCCACCCCACAAGGAGGCAGCTAACATGACGAAAAAATCCCTTTTAATCATTTTTGGTGGCGTTATCATCATTGCCCTTGTTGTAGTTTTATTGTTCCCCCTTTTCTTTAGAACCCATAGTAGCTTTAGCAGCATCCAAGCTCCCCATTGGGGTGATAATTGTAGAACATATGCTGGCGTTAGGTTAAGAAACGACACAATAGCCATAGTAAATGTAGAAACAGGAAGAGAAGTAAGGCGTTTTCGCAACAATAGGCATCGCCGATATTCATCAGCAGAAGTTATATATGAAGGCATAGCACGTGTGTCTGCTCATGAGAGAGGCAATCCATTAAACCATCACACATACGCACTAATAGACTTTCATATCGGCAAAGAGATAATACCTTTTGGCATGTATCATGATATAGTTAGAGTAGTTAATAACATGGCGATAGTGTCGGTGGCGAATGAAAATAACTTCTTGCGGCAGGGCGTTATAAACATAGAAACAGGAGAGCAAATCCTCCCTTATGTTTTCAACCACATCTTTATTGCTTATAATCGCTGGGCTGTAGTCCAGTATAGTGGTGAAAATCTAAGAAATTCACAACAAGGTATTATCGACCTATTTACTGGCGAAGAGGTAGTGCCCATTAAATATAGGCATATATTTGCAACCGTGTGTGGTATAGCATCTATATCACTCGATGGCGGAGTTAAGTTGATGGATCTCCACACCATGGAGGTGATTGTTCCTTTTGGTGAATATTTATGGATACATCCCTCTGACCATCATGGTTTTGCCGTCGTTCAAAGCGACCAATATGATGGGCATTCTCTTGTAAAAATAGATGGGTGGCAAACCGTAGTTCCTTTTGGGGTATATGATTTTTTCTATCCCTTATCAAGCTACACCATTATGGTTTATCAAGGTATGCGAGATATGGAAAGAGGGGTATTAAGGCTAGATAATGATGATGTAATTATTTTTGAGGATGGCTTTCAAGTTGATTGGGATGGATACTCAAACGGCCTTGTCGCTCTTAGTTGTAGAAATTGTTTTAGGACAATGCCTATTGATTATCATATAAATCCACTTCAAAGATATGCCGCTATTTTAGACACGGCAACAGGCGAAAAAATTGTACCTTTGGGGATATATGATCGAATCTTCTTTTGGAATGACGATGTCATGGTAGTGCGACAAGATGGGTTTTGGAGATTTGAGCCTATCCCTCGATAGTCGCCCCGATTTGTAATTAAGCCTATAGCAAAGCACCATCCCTTCATGTCATCCTGAGCTTGACTCAGGATCTAATTGGAGAAGAGTAGCCCCTAGTTAGGCATGCACTAGCCCGCATAGATCCTGAGTCAAGCTCAGGATGACATTATCAAGGCAATATGTCCACTCCTACTGATTGATAAGACTTGGCACGTGTTCCCTTACTAGACTTGAAATTCACCTGAGATTGTGATATTATGGTACAAAGATTTTAAAGGTTGGAGGAAGAGATATGCAAATTAAAAGACCTAAAGGCACGGCAGACACTTTCGGGGTGGCTGTGGCTCAGTGGCAGTATATAGAGGGCGTTATTAGGGAGGTTACCTCTCTTTTTGGTGCGTCAGAGATACGCACGCCCACCTTTGAAAGTGTGGACTTGTTTCGCCAATCTGTGGGAGAAGATACAGATATTGTGCAAAAGGAGATGTACACCTTTAAAGACCAAGGGGATAGGGAGTATGTGCTAAAGCCTGAGGTTACGGCTGGGGCTGTGCGGGCTTATCTTGAAAACTCCATATATGCGTGGCCAGCACCTGCTAAGCTTTATTATGTCTCGCCAGTTTATCGGGCGGAGAGGCCGCAAAAAGGGCGTTTGCGTCAGCATCATCAATTTGGTTGCGAGTATTTTGGCGTAGCATCCCCCAAGGCGGAGGCGGAGCTAATATCCATGGTGTGGGCTTTTTTTGAAAAACTGGGCATAGAGGGGGTTACCTTGAGGGTAAACTCCGTTGGAGACCCCAGCTGCAGGGTGGCATATAACAAGGCTTTGCTTGATTATCTCAACCCCAAGGCAGACAAGCTTTGTGAGCTTTGCCAAAGCCGCATGGGCAAAAACCCAATGCGTGTGCTTGATTGTAAAAACCCCAACTGCAAAGAAACGGTGGAAAACGCCCCCTACCCC
>WQVB01000108.1 GCA_009781815.1 Defluviitaleaceae bacterium | reverse complement strand
GCATCAACACCTGTGATGCCTATTTTTGCTAAAATGGCTGTAACGCCAGCAAAAAGCGCCGCTAAAAGTGCATATAGCAACCACATAACAACCCCTCCTCTTTCTAGTTTATATTATAATACAGTCTCTACGCTTTGGCAAGACTTTCCTGCTTTATCATTCAGCTAGGCAATGCGGAGTGGATGAATCCACTCCCTACAGGGGTGAATAAGGTGGCAATTAGCTCTGAATTGAAAATAGATTAAAATTTTCTCAAAATAAAAAAGGAATTTCGACAGAAAAGGCGTATTTATATTTAACGAGAAAGTTTTATGCTACATTTACGCCACATATGGAGGGGATTTTTATATATTCTCAAGATGTAATAGAGAGTTTACGCCAGGCAAACGACATTGTTGATGTTATATCTGGCTACACCTCTTTAAAGCAACAAGGCACAAATCACATTGGCCTTTGCCCTTTTCATAGAGAAAAGACCCCTTCTTTCTCTGTTTCGGCTTCACGACAGTTTTTTCACTGCTTTGGCTGTGGCGAGGGGGGCAATGTAATAAGCTTTGTTATGAAAATTGAAAACTTCGGCTTTTTAGATGCCGTTAAGTTTTTGGCAGATAGGGTAAACTTTCAACTGCCCGAAAAGTCCCAAGGTAGCTCGGTTGACTTACAAGAAAAAGCTAAAATGTATGAGGTGCACACCCTAGCCGCAAAGTTTTATTATGACAACCTGCAAAGCGATAGAGGGCAAGGGGCGGCAGCATACCTTGATGAAAGAAAGATGCTGCCAGCCATCCGCCGCAAGTTTGGGTTGGGTGTGTCTTTCTCAGGCAGTGAGCTGACGGATTTTTTAGCCTCTAAGGGGTATAGCCTAAGCCTTTTGGTTAAAGCTGGCCTTGCTATGGAAGGCACAAGAGGGCATTATGACCGCTTTAGAGGTCGCCTCATGTTCCCCATCTTTGACGTTGGTGGGCGGGTTATAGGTTTTGGTGGGCGTATACTTGTTGAAAGCTCTAACCCCGATAGAAAAGAGGCAAAATATCTAAACTCCCCCGAAAGCCCTATTTTTGATAAATCACGCACTCTTTACGGCTTAAACCTTGCAAGGCTCTCTAAAATGCAAAGCTATATCTTGGTTGAAGGTTATATGGACGTTATCGCCCTTTATCAAGCGGGCATCAAAAACGTGGTAGCGGCGTTGGGCACATCATTTTCAGAAAAGCACGCCCAAACCCTTAAAAACTATTGTAAAGAGGTTGTCATCCTTTTTGATGCTGATGAAGCTGGGCAAAAAGCCGCCCTGCGGGCTATAGAGCATCTATATGCAAAAGGCATAGGCATAAAGGTAGCAAGGCTTGAAAACGCCAAAGACCCTGATGAATACATACAAAAATTTGGAGTGGATGCCCTAGCTGTTGAGCTTCAAAAGCAGGCAATCAACTTTGTAGATTTTCAAATAGAAACGGCAAAAGCCAAATATGACATTGAAGACGCCCCTCAAAAAGTAAGCTTTTTGAAAGAGGTGGCCCTCATCATCTCTCGCTTAAAATCCGTTATAGAGAGAAGCACCTACACCCACCACATAGCAACAAAATATGGGATAGACCCGCAGTATTTAGGAGAAGAGATAACAGCTTTAACCAAAGACCCTTTAGATTTATGGAAGCCTGTGGATAAGGCAAGGCAAAAAAATATAACTCCAAAAAAGGGTGCGGGCTATGGCGAGGCTGTGAGCCACATTTTATCTACAATGGCATCAGACAAGGCATTTTGCGACAAAATATCATCTCACCTAACGTCAGAGGAGTTTTTAGATCCGCTGCATAGCCGTATGTTTGATGTGATAATAGACTTTCAAAAAAACCACACAGATGCACAGCAGGCAGATATTATAACCCTTTTTGAAGATGAGGCATCTCAAGTAACCGAAATCTTCGCTATTTGCCCTGAGTATGAGGGCTTGCAGTCTAAAACTAAAGCGTTGCTGCATCAAATAAAGCTGGTTAAAGAAAAGCATCTCGAAAGCATGATGTATGACAGCAACACCCCAGAGGAGGAAAAGCAAAAATACTTTCTGGAGACAAAAAAATGGCTAGAAACCCACAAAATTAGCCTTTAGACCGTATACTTACCCAGTATACTGTCAAAAATAAAAGAGTTACATAGCTTAATGAACTTTAATACACAATGAGAGGACGAGTTACCTTGAAACTTAACCCAGACGCAGATTTTAAAGATAAAATAGAATATCTAGTAGCTTTAGGGCGAGACAAGGGCAATGTCTTTGCCCAAAGCGAGCTTGTAGACCACCTTAATGTTTTAAACATAGACCCAAGCGAAGACATGCTAGAGACAGTAGAAAAGCACCTACAAGCCTTTGAAATAAACGTTTTTCAAGACAGCGAAGAAGAGCCAGACATGGAGCTTGACGACATACCAGACGCCATGCTTGAAGATGTGCTTAACATGGAGATAGACCTAGACAAAACCTTTGTTGACGACCTTGATTTAGAGATGGACATGGAGGCAGAGCTTGAGATTTTAGAGGCTCAGTCTGAAATTGATATAGAAAAAGACATCGAGGCCACCGTAGCCGAAACAAACGTAAGCACAGACGACCACGTTAGAATGTATCTTAAAGAAATAGGCAAGGTACCCCTTTTAACTTGGGAGGAGGAGAACAACCTAGCCGTGCAGATGGAAGAAGGCTGTGCCAATGCTAAAAAGCTTTTGGTAAGCTCTAACCTTCGCCTTGTTGTGTCTATCGCCAAGCGTTATGTAGGCCGTGGCATGCACTTTTTAGACCTGATACAAGAGGGCAACCTAGGGCTTATAAAGGCTGTAGACAAGTTTGACTATCGCAAGGGCTTTAAATTTTCAACCTATGCCACATGGTGGATACGCCAAGCCATAACCCGTGCCATTGCAGACCAAGCCCGCACCATACGCATACCTGTGCATATGGTAGAGACGATTAACAAGCTGCTTCGCATCTCCAAGCAGCTCCTTCAAGAGCTAGGCCGAGAGCCCACCACGGAAGAGATAGCAAAAGAAATGCAAATACCCGTTGAAAAAGTGCGTGAGATTATGAAGCTAAGCCAAGACCCAGTTTCACTAGAAACACCCATAGGGGAGGAAGAAGACAGCCACATAGGTGATTTTATAGCAGATAACGACATGCCCTCGCCAGACACAGCAGCAACCTCCACCCTGCTTCGTGAGCAGCTTTTTGGCGTTTTAGAATCTCTAACCGATAGGGAGAAGCGTGTGCTCATCCTCCGTTTTGGTTTGATAGACGGCAAGGCGCGCACCCTTGAGGAGGTTGGCAAAGAGTTTAATGTAACAAGAGAGCGTATACGCCAAATAGAGGCAAAAGCTCTGCGTAAGCTTCGCCACCCATCTCGTAGTAAAAAATTAAAGGATTATTTAGAATAGACCTACAGGTTGATTAGATTTCGTCATATTTTTGAGTGCATTGACATCCCTCATTCGTCATTAGACCTGTAGCGAAAGACCTTGAGTCCTCCCTAAGTCGTCATCCTGAGCTTGACTCAGGATCTATGTGGGATAGTGCATACCCAAGTAGGGCTGCCCTTCTCCAATTAGATCCTGAGTCAAGTCTCACCCTTCTGCCTGCGGCAGCAGGAAGACCAAGGGCTCAGGATGACATTGTCAATGCAATATGTCCACGCCTATAGATGAGAAAAGTTTGACGAAGCTCTAGTGATGAATAAGCCAAAAAGACGATGGAAGATAACCGACATGGAGGTCTAAGATGCAAGAGCTTTCAAAACGTTTGCAAGCTATAGCTGGCATGGTGGCATATAAAACCCTTGTTGATGTGGGCTGCGACCATGCCTTGTTGCCTATACACCTGCTACAAACAGGCGTTATAAGCAAGGTCATCGCAACGGATATATCTGCCCCCTCTTTAGAAAAAGGGAGGCAAAACGCCATAGCCCTTGGGCTTGGCAATCAGCTTAGCTTTACCCTTTCTGACGGGCTTAAAAATGTAGATTGTGATGGCATTGACATTTGCGTTATAGCTGGCATGGGCGGCGGCACTATCATCTCTATTTTAGATGGTGTGCCTCTTGATTTTAAGCAAATCATCCTCTCCCCCCAGAGGGATGTAGCGGATGTAAGGCGTTTTGTCCACCAAAAGGGTTTTGACATTGTGAATGAGATGCTCCTTATAGAAAACCGCAAATTCTATAATATAATGGATGCCCGCCCTTCACCCTCCTCACGTCATTGCGGGCTTGACCTGCAATCCCCTCCCTTCGGCTATGACGAGGCAGGCTACCTTTTCGGACAAATCCTAATAGACAAAAAATGCCCCACCTTGGGAGAATACATAAAAATCGAGATTAGAAAAACCAAAAAAACTTTGGAAGGCAACCTGCCACAAAGTCGTCAAGAAGAGCTATTGCAGTATATGCAAGTTTGCCTCTCATTAGTGTAGGGAATGGATTTATCTCGGTTGCTTAGTCGAGCAGCAAAAGCGGTTTTATTTTGCGACCAGACCATTCCGTTATTATTCGGGTAGGGTTATTATCATGGTTAAGATAAACCATTGCGGAATGGATAAATCCATTCCCTACAAGCAGTAAGAAGGAGATGACAATACGCACATGAAAATGAAAAACATAATCGATATAATGGAAAAAATGGCTCCAACCCACATGGCAGAGGGCTTTGACAATGTGGGGCTTATAATAGGTCATGAAGGTGCTGCAGTCTCTCGCCT
>WQVB01000107.1 GCA_009781815.1 Defluviitaleaceae bacterium | reverse complement strand
CTGCACCTTGCAGGCAAGCTTAAAGATTGCGTCGGCATTGTTTTTGGAGATTTTGCTGACTGCAACCCTAAAGACCCAGCCAAAAGCTTGACTATTTTAGAAATCATAAACAACCTAAATTTGACCATCCCTACGCTTTATAATTTTAGATGTGGTCATTGCTACCCCACGGCTACCTTGCCTATGGGTGCAATGGCAAAGCTTGACTCTGCCAAAAATTCTTTTGAGGTGATATGCTAATGATGTTAATAATAAACAAGCCTATAGCCCCCATTTATAAGCTCCCAAGTGCATCTAGCGAAAGGGTTGACGAGGCACTTTATGGCAACAGGTGCAAAGCCACAAGACAAGAGGGGGGCTTTTACTATATAACCACAAGCTATGGCTATGAAGGGTATTTGAAGATGGAGGATGCCACCGAGTATAAAGATGATGAGTCAAAAGATTTTTATCAAATTCACTCCAACTTTGCTGATGTGCTATTAGAGCCTAATGTGCGTAGCCAGGTGCTTTTTAACGTGCCAAAAGGTGCTATGATGCCTCTAGCCAAAAAAGAGGCACCAGAGGGCTATATGGCCGTTTGCTTGGCTGATGGCACTGGGGCATATATACGAGAGAAGCATCTGAAAAAAATGACCAAAATAGAGATGAGCGAGAGTGTTTTTAGAGGTAGGGTGGTGGAGGCTGCTTTATCATATAAAGGCACGCCCTACCGCTGGGGAGGCAAAACCCCTCTAGGCATAGACTGCTCAGGCCTTACCTTTATGGCATATCACCTAAATGGCGTTGATATTTGGCGAGATTCTTACTTCAAAGAAGGCTACCTCATGCGCAAAATATCATCCAAAGAGGCAAAAAGGGGTGATTTGGTGCACTTTCCAGGGCATGTTGCCATGTTGCTAGATGGCGGGTATATCATCCACTCTAGCTATGATAATTGCGGCGTGGCGGTGGAAAGGTTGATTGATAATAAAAAGTTGGCTGATAGCATTTTATATTTCACAACATTAGGGTTATAGCGAAACAACACCCACTATCGCCATCCTCTTCGTCATTCCGATTTGCACTTTTCGCCATTGTAGGGAACGCATTCATGCGTTCCGCCTTGTCTTGCTGAAGGATAAAAAGGTGCAGATCCAATAACGGAATGGATAAATCCATTCCCTACAAAGATAATCGGAATGACGTGTCCCGTGTTTGACTCAAGATCTACGCATGATAGTACATACCTGATCAGATTTTCCCTTCTCCGATTAGATCCTACACACGTCATTCCGATTTGCTGCTTTATAACGCTCCACTTTTCGTCATTGCGGGCTTGATCCGCAATCCCCGCCTTCATAACTTTACTTCGATTATCACTTATCTCACAATCGAACCTTTCAGGAAGGAAGGGGATTGCGGGTCAAGTCTCACCCGAAGAGCAGGGCTCGACCAAGGGCCCGCAATGACGATGTGAGTGAAAATCGGAATGACGTGAGTCGGATAACGATGTTGGTACTTGCACCACCACTAACACTTTTTAATTGACACAAGCCGCCATCTATATTATACTATAATTAGACAAGGAGGGATTAGATGAACGAGCAAGAACAATATCAACCACCACAAACGAGCAATAACGGCCAAATAAAGGCTATCATCGCTTTAGGCTTAGGTACCATAACCTTCTTTATACCCACGCCTTTTCACATTATAGGCTTGGCATGTGCTATAGCTGGCTTGATTTTAGCAAATAATGCGAGAAGAGATTATAAAGGCGGCTTTTATATAGCTGGCTTTGTGGTTTGCATAGTCGCCATTGTTTTCGCATCCTTTGCCGTTTTAGGCTCAGGCTTTTTAGACAACTTCTTCACTTGGTGGAGAAACTGGATGTTTTAATACGCTAAAATAATTTTTAAGGAGACAATTTTATGAGTGAAAATCAAAATAACGACCAACAACAAAATACCCAACCGCCACAACCAACCCATCAACCCCAACAAGCTCCACCACCACCACCACCTTCATACCATCAACAAGCACCCTATCAGCAACATCAACCAAACTACAACCAAGCTGGTAGAGGCAAGGCTATAGCCTCGCTGGTTTTAGGTATTATATCTATAGTTTTTTGTTATCTGCCTCTTGTAGGGCTAGTTTGTGGTATTGTGGGCCTTATTATGGCAAGCCAAGCTCGCAGAGAAGGCTTTAATGGGGGCATGCGCCAAGGTGGTGTCGTAACATCTATTATAGGTATTGTGATTTCTTCGATTTGGACGTTCTCTTGGCTTGCACTAGGCTCACTTTTTACATTTGGCATGCGATGGTTTTGGTTCTAAAGTCATCAACTTAAATTCCACACTTAACCGCCTTTATAGGCGGTTTTTTATTTTGCAATATAACTTGTTCTAAGACAAGCAGCGGGGCTAGTATACTTTATAGTACAAAATATCCTTTGGAGGTAATTTTAAAATGAAGAGGTTTTTTATAATGTCTATTGCTGTTTTGGGGCTTTTCATCCTCGCCGCTTGTGGTGTGATGGGGGATAAGGTTGATGGCAACGTGTATGAAAAAATCCACAGGCAGTTAATGGGCATGGAGAGCTTCACAGCACAGGCCACCGTTACATATATCACCAACAACACCACAATAACTTACGAAACGCTACAACATGCTAGAAAAACGGGGGAGTATCGCATACAGGTTACTTATCCATCAAACGTGGCGGGTAACACAACGGTTTTTGATGGGGCTGTTATATCTCAATTTAACCCCCATGTGCATGACCATATAGCACAAACCACTATAGAGTCTCCCGAGAGGCTGGAGATTTTGCTTACATCTTTTGTTCGCAACTATAGCATCTGCCAAGAGGCATCCGTTACAGCAACCACCATAGACGAAAGTTTAACCACCGTTCTTGAAGCTGCCATCCCTGGGGAGCACCCTTATTTGTCTTTTGCTCGCCTTTGGGTGTCAAACGATAACTTGCTGCCTCAAAAAATGACCATTTATGATGTACAAGGGGTCGAAAGGGTGATAGTGGTTTACAACTCCTTTGAGTTTAACTCTCGCCTTGAAGATTCTATTTTTAGACCTTAGTAAATTTTTGATAAAGTGAAAGTATAATTTTGAGAGCATTTGACAATAATAGGCATATGTTAATATATACCTATTTGGAGAGTGAAGTAAATGCTGATTAAGCGAGGCGATGTGTTTTATGCAGAGCTAGACCCTGTTATAGGCTCTGAGCAAGGTGGCGTGCGGCCTGTTTTGATTGTTCAAAATGATATAGGCAACAAATATAGCCCCACCATCATATGTGCTGCCATAACAAGCCAGATAAACAAAGCAAAGCTGCCAACACATATAGAAATAGACTGCACAAAATATACCTTGGTGAAGGATTCTGTAGTGCTTTTAGAGCAAGTACGTACGGTAGATAAAAAACGCCTTAAAGAAAAAATCGGGCATTTAGATGAAAATTTTATGAGCAGGGTGGATAGAGCCTTGAGGGTTAGCTTTGGGCTTACATAAACCATTAAAAAACAGGTAGAGGTTATCTACCTGTTTGTTTTTGGTGTGGATAATTGCATACATCAGTCTACTGAATCCTAGGCAAGGTTTGATTCAGGATCTCGTTCCTTCCTGAATTATGGCGGAAAGGGAGGGGAATGAGGGTCGAGTCCGTAGCGCGTCATTCTAATTTGCCACTTTATAACACTCTACCCTTCGTCATTAGACTTGTTGCGAAATTAACTCCAGCCTGCCCCGTACTCTGATACGGGGTCATCCTGAGCTTGACTCAGGATCTAATCGGGGAAGGGCAGCCTTAATTAAGGTATGCACTAGTCCACATAGATCCTGAGTCAAGCTCAGGATGATGACTAGGAGAATGGTATGGCTATATATAATAATTTCGCAACAAGTCTATTGCGGGCTTGTTTCGCAATCTCACTTATACTAATTGCTAAAAGTCAACGATTGCAAGCCTAGAGATTGCGGGTCAAGCCCGCAATGACGTGCTTGAGTGGTTGACAATCTAGGAGATAAGCCCTGCGGCAATCACGCTCTAATCAAATCTCACCACTTTATTTTTTCTTGGTTCGTCTTCAAAATCTTTTGAAACAAAATCTTTAAAGCTCTTTATCATTGATATAACATGTTCAAGCTCAGACGGGTCAAAAGTGTTAAGCATATTTAAAACCATTTGGCGGCGTTGGCTTGATTCATCACTTTCTTCTTTAAGGGTGCTTGCACTTTCATGCCTTAGCATAACCTCTGGGCCTTTTCCGAAGAAGTTACAAATGCGTAAAAAGGTTTCCATGCTAGGGCAACGCTCTCCTCTTTCTATTAAGCCAACATAGGCCGTAGAAATAGATAAAAACTTGGCCAAGCTATCTGCGGTAAGGTTCATTTTTTTGCGGTTTAGACGCACATTTTCTCCAAAGGTTGCAGCCTTTTCTGTTATAAAGTCTCTCGATGGTCTCATATTAGCTTTATATTCTCGCATCTACTAGCTTCCTCCTTTTATTTTCTGGTTGTTTTAATTTTATCACAACATGCCCCTAATGATAATTTATATATATTTATATGCAAATAAATAAAAAATACTCCATGTACAAAAATCAAAAAAATAAAACCCCTTTCTCACTCAAAAGCAAGAAGGGGGTTTTAAACTATTATTTTAGGTTTGCTAAAAGCTCTAGCAAATAGTCATAACATCGAGCGGCGCTAGAGATGCTTACACGCTCATCTGGGGTGTGTAGGTCGTATATATCAG
>WQVB01000106.1 GCA_009781815.1 Defluviitaleaceae bacterium | reverse complement strand
GTAAAAAGCCCTGCCCTATGGCAAAGCCCATAATATCCATCAGCTGGGCTTGGTTTTTGTCTTTCACTATGCCAAAGGTAGGCAGCTTGTCAAGGTTTAAGGTCTCTGTTTTGATATTTCGCTTGCCAAGCAAGGTGTCCACCACTAGGTTAACGCCAAAACGCTCCCTCATGCGGACGATGCAAGACAAAATCTTTTGAATATCAACGGTTATGTCGATGTCTTTAAAATCCCCTTGGCAGTTAGAGCAGTTGCCGCAATGGCTATCTGGGCTCTCTCCAAAATACCGCAAAATGTATGCCCGCAGGCATTGGCGTGTTTCGCAATACATCTCCATCTCGTTAAGACGCTTCATATTTGCCGCCCTTAAAGCTTGAGAGACATCTTGGTCTATTTCTGAGCCATTAGAATTGCCCTTTTCAATCAAAAATTTATGGGTAAAATAATCACCCTTGCTATAAAAAAGCAAGCATTTGGCATCTGCCCCATCTCGCCCCGCTCTACCTGCCTCTTGATAATATGCCTCTATATCCTTCGGCATATTGTAATGGACGACAAAAGACACATTGGACTTGTCAATCCCCATGCCAAAGGCATTTGTAGCCACCATCACCCTTGCCCTATCGTGCAAAAAATCCTCTTGGTTATCGTGCCTCTCTTTATCCCCAAGGCCTGCATGATAGCGGGTGGCGGCATAGCCCTCTTTTTTTAGCCTGTCGCATACCGTCTCTACCTCTTTGCGGGTGGAGCAATATATAATGCCAGCCCTGCCCTGCCCCCAGCTTCGCAAAAAATCCAAAAGAGCCATAAACTTATATTTAGGGGTAAGCCGCAAAACATCAAAGTGTAGATTAGGTCTATCAAAGCCCGATATCATAACAGATGGGTTGTTAAGAGCAAGCTTGTCTACTATATCTTCTTTAACCCGTGGTGTGGCCGTGGCGGTAAAGGCTGCCAAAATAGGCTTTTTACGCAGATATTTTAAAAAATCTGGGATGGTGGTGTAGCTTGGTCTAAAATCTTGCCCCCATTGCGACACACAATGAGCCTCATCCACCGCCACCATTGATATATCTGCCCCTACGCAAAAATCCAAAAAATCTCGATTAAAAAGCCGCTCTGGTGCCACATAAACGAGAGTGTAGGCACCATCTTCGGCATTTTTTATAGCCTTGCGGATTTGAGCTTCACTTAAGGTTGAGTTAATATTCGCAGCCCCTATGCCCGCTTGGTTTAGGGCGTTCACCTGGTCTTTCATCAAAGACACTAAGGGAGAGATAACAAGAGTTATGCCAGAAAATAGCAAAGCAGGCACTTGAAAGCATATAGACTTTCCAGCACCTGTTGGCATAATGCCCAAAACATCTCGCCCAGCTATAATATCCGTTATAAGGGCATCTTGGCTATAGCGAAAGCTATCATAACCAAAGTATTTTTTTAAAACCTCTAAAGCTGATTTTTCCATACTAATTGTGGCTTACATTGCTCATATTTACCCTGCCCGTGGTGGTATTAGTGCTTAAGCTGCCTAATATTATTGAATTTGTTAGGTCTATTCTACCTGTGGTGGTTCTAGCACTTAAATTTCCATTAATATCAAGGTGTTCAAGCTCTATTCTACCTGTGGTTGTTTGAAATTCTCCAGACGCTGCCACAAGGTTAGACCCCTCTACCCTACCTGTTGTAGTGGTTGATTCTATACGCCCTTGAGATATTAAGTGTCGCATATTGTTTACACCTGTGGTGCTTTGCAGGCGTATGCTGCCCGCTTCAAAGCCTTCAGCATATATCCTACCTGTGGTGGTGGTTAGAGACACATTGCCTGTGGCTAACGCACCATCAAACCTTACATTCACCCTGCCTGTGGTGGTTCTAGCTGTGAAGTTTTCGATATTGTTATCTATATTGCGGGGTAGGTATATGGTTAAAACTCCCCCTCTTGTATTGCCAAACACATTGATGTTTACCCTATCTTCATAAACCCTCAAAGCCCCTGTAGCCTCATTAAAGCTAACATGTGGGCGGATGTACCTGCCCGTGGCTGGCGGCTCAAAAACAACCCTGATGCCATCGTCGCTATGCTCTTGCACATATACCCTGCCTACGGTGATGTTTGCATCTATACTACGCACATCGCCCACGGCAAAGGTGGCTACATCTAAATCGCCTGACCCTATCTGCCCGCTGCCAAAGCCCCCTCCAGAGGCGATAAAGGGTATAGCAATAGCCGCCCCCAAAATCAAAACAATTGCAATTATCAAAAGAATCATTTTCGTTTTGTTGTTCATTGTAATCTCTCCTTTTTTGATTCCAACACCCCAAGCCATGCAGGGGCATGTTATTCTAATTTGCCGATCGCTTAAGTGCGTCATTAGGTCTGCAGCCAAGTCTCCCCTTAAGTCGTCATCCTGAGTCGTCATCCTGAGCTTGACTCAGGATCTATGTATGATAGTGTATCCCTTAATTAGGACTGCCCTTCCCCAATTAGATCTTGAGTCAAGCTCAGGATGACGACTTAGGGGCGGGGATGTTTCGTTACGGGTCTATTGCGGATCCGTAGAGCCTGCCCTCAACTTGATTGGAGGTTGAGCCTGGTTTTAGGCGAAACAAGCCCGCAATGACGAAGGAAAAAGCCTTTTAAAGCGGCGAATTAGGTTGACGTACCAGATTTACGTATAAACTTAGCATCATGCTTGCCAAACTTCACCCACTCGGCATTTTGTGGTGCTTTTGACAAATGCTCTTCAAACTGCCTTACAAAGGCGTCCATCTCATCTGCACGGCTTAAAATAAAGGCCTCTATAATGCGAGGGGTTACAGGCGAGCCATACTCCATTTTGCCGTGGTGAGACAACAAACAGTGGATGAGAAGGTTTTGTAAATCTTTAGGAAAGCCATCAACCTTAGATATTTCGCCCATCACAAGGTTTGCCCCCATGGTTATATGCCCCAAAAGCTGACCCTCGTTGGTATAGTCATTTTCAGGAAAGGGGCTAAGCTCGAAAATCTTACCTATGTCGTGCAGCAAAGCCGCCGCAATCAACAGATCCCTATTTACAAATTTATAGCGTGGGGCTAAAAAATCACAAATTTGCACCACATTCAAGGTATGCTCACAAAGGCCGCCCATATGGGCATGGTGCATATACATACCTGCAGAATGGCTTAAAAAAGCATCTTTAACCTTGATATTTTCAACAAAAATATTGTTAAGCAGCTGCTGCAAGTGCTTGTTTTGCATGCTATCAATAAAACCACAAACAGAAGCATAAATGGCTTTTACATCTTTATCGGTCGACGGCACATAATCCTGCGGGAGATACTCCCCCTCTTTTGCTTTACGCACCTGGGTGATGTTTAGCTGTATCTCTTCGTTAAAAATCTGGGCTATGCCCTCTATTTTTATAAAATCCCCAACCTCAAAGGATTGTATTTTGTTGCTAAGCTCCCACACTTTGGCTTGGCAGCTGCCTGTTTTATCTGCAAGGGTTAGGTCAAAATACTTTTTGCCAGCCCTTGTCTCTCTTGTGTCTTTTTTCTTGCATAAATAAAACGAGATGACGCTTTCGCCTTCTTTTATGTCTTCAATATATCGCATATTTGCCCCTTTTCTAGGTGATACTAGGTGATAATACTTTTGATATATTCTACCATACATCACGGAGGTTTGCAATGGAAAAAGACATAATAGAAAAAGACAGCTTAGAAAAATATGGGCAAGTTGAAGATATTAAGCCTGCTAACAACCCACGGGGCAACATCTTTCACTTGCCTATAATCGGCCACATAGAAGGGCATGGAGATATGGGGCAAGGCTTTAAAACCACAAAATATGAGCATATCATCCCCATTTTGTTAAATGCCGCACAAGACCCGACTATACATGGCATGCTAGTAACCCTAAACACAGCAGGGGGTGATGTAGAGGCTGGCCTTGCCATTGCAGAGCTTATAGCACATTTTACCAAACCTACCGTATCTTTGGTGCTTGGTGGGGGGCATTCTATCGGCGTGCCTTTAGCTGTGTCTGCGGAGTATTCCATCATATCACCCACCGCCGCCATGACAATACACCCAGTTAGAATGAGCGGCACAATGATAGGCAGCCAAGAGACATATGACTATTTTAACAAAATGCAAGAGCGTATTTTAAGCTTTGTTGCAGACCACTCTGGCATAGATAAAGACCGCTTTAAACAGCTGATGATGGACACATCCACCCTTTCAAACGACACAGGCACGGTTTTGGTGGGGCAAGAGGTTGTGAGAGAAGGGCTGATAGACCAAGTAGGCGGTCTAAAAGACGCTATGGAAAAACTTTATGAAAACATTGCCAAAGGCTGTGAAATGTGATAAAATCGTTTCTATATGATTGCATCATGATTGCATCCCGCCCTCTAAGTCGTCATCCCGCCCTACCCTGCCGCCATCCTGCACTCTCCTACCGTCATCCTGAACTTGATTCAGGATCTAATTAGAGAAGTGTAGTCCTAGTCAGGTATGCACTATTTTGTAGGGAATGGATCCTTGGCTGACTTGCAGCTTGCCTGCAACAAAAGCTTATCCATTCCGCTATTAGGTCTGCACCTCTCTATCCTTTAGTAAGGCAAGACGGAATGGATAAATCCATTCCCTACATGGGTAAATTAGAATGGCGTGAGCATGGGATGACGGCAACAAAAGGAGAATACACCACAAATGACATTCGAGAGCTTCAATGCAGATGATACACAAAAAATAGCAAAAAACTTAACCGAAAACGCCCAAGCAGGTCAAATATACGCCC
>WQVB01000105.1 GCA_009781815.1 Defluviitaleaceae bacterium | reverse complement strand
GGATATATTTCAAAAAGAAGGGAAATAAAGGGGCTATGTATAATAGACGAAAAGCAAGAACAGTGCGGGTTGGGGGCATACCCATCGGTGGAGATTACCCCATCACCATACAATCTATGACCAACACCAAAACAGCAGATGTAGAGGCTACGGTTGCCCAAATAAAGGCTTTGGAGGCCGCTGGGTGTGAGATTGTGCGGGTGGCGGTTAATGATGCTGATGCGGCGGCTGGCTTTAAAGAAATCCGCAGGCGTATTGGCAATATGCCCCTTGTGGCGGATATTCACTTTGACCACCATATGGCTTTGGCGGCTATAGAGGCAGGTGCGGATAAAATACGCATTAACCCAGGTAATATAGGGTTTAGGGAGAGCTTAGCAGCTGTTGTAAATGCCGCTAAAAAGCGAGGCTTGCCCATACGTGTTGGTGTTAACTCAGGCTCATTAGAAAGCCATTTGATTGAGAAGTTTGGTGGCGTTACAGCTGAGGGGCTTGCCCAATCTGCCTTGGATAATGTACGCTTGCTTGAAGAGATGGAGTTTGAAGATATTGTTATATCTATCAAAGCCTCAAATATACCCATGACTTTAAAGGCTCATGAGATTTTAGCTCCACAAACGGAGCACCCCTTGCATATAGGCATCACCGAGGCGGGTAGCTTGTTTGCGGGCAATATAAAGTCTTCAGCGGGGCTTGCGGCCTTGCTTACACGAGGGTTTGGAGATACATTGCGTATATCACTAACTGCTGACCCTGTCGAGGAGATACGCACGGCTAAGGAGCTGTTACAATCTCTCCGTTTGCGGGTTTTTGGCCCAGAGATTATATCTTGCCCCACCTGTGGGAGGACGGACGTTGACCTTATACATATTGTTGACGAAGTAGAGCGACGCATAAAGCATATCAAAACCCCTATGACCATAGCCATTATGGGCTGTATTGTAAATGGCCCAGGGGAGGCGAAAGAGGCAGATATTGGCGTGGCGGGGGGCAAGGGTGCGGCTATACTTTTTAAGAAGGGCGAGATTGTTAAAAGGGTGGCTGAGGAGGATATGGTCAATGTTTTGGTTGAAGAAGTTGAAAAAGAAGATAAAGCTTTCAGCCGCCATTAGACTTGCAGCAAAACAAACCAAGATGCACCACCCTCGTAGGGAATGGATTTATCCATTCCGAAATTGTGTGTCTAGCTATGATAATAACCCTTACCCAATATAGCGGAATGGATAAATCCATTCCCTACAGGGTCGATTGGGTAGGAGTTGTATTTTGTTTCACTGCAGGTCTATTGCGATCCGAACCTGCAATAGATCTGTAGTGAACGCCTCTTGCCCCCCTCAAGTCGTCATCCCGAACACTCCCCTACCGTCATCCCGTGCTTGACACGGGATCTAATTGGAGTAGTGCAGCCCTAATTAGGCATGTACTATCATACATAGATCCTGAGTCAAGCTCAGGATGACGACAGGGGAGTGTGGGATGACGACTTGGGTGGAGTGCAGCATGATGGCGGGGAGGGTTAGTTTCGCTATAAGCTTAATGACGCTCTCCAAAGCTTGCCTATAATCTTAATAAAGCCAAAAATAGGCTTTATTTTTTATTGAAAATATTTTTAAAAGCAGGTAACGGTTTTGAGGCTCTTGGGCAATATATATACGTATAAATAAAAGCCTAGGAGGAGACCCGTGATAGATAACATTGCATATAATCAAGATTTTAAATATACACCTCAAAGCGTTGTTATGTCAAAGATACCAAAAACGTTTTTGGAAAATGACCTTATCCGCCAGGTGCTTTACCACACTATTGCGGAGTTTAACTTTGAAGAGCAAATGGCTATTTTTCTTTATTGTTTTGTGAAGATGCCTATGGGTGAAATTGCAGATTTAGAGGGGATGCCTCTAAACTATGTTGCAAGCGTGCTGGTGCTATATGCACAAAGGCTAAACTTTAAGGTAGAAACTTTTAAAAAAGCCGTATTTTATGATGTGAATTGTCAAATAGATATTAAAGAGATGTTTGAGATAGAGATGAAGCTAGCAAATAGCCAATATTTTGTAAAAAACACCGAAGGGAGGGGGGGTTGATATATGGAATCTAACAACAAAAAGCATGCAGAGCTTAAAGATATGCTAGAAAGATTTATAAACGGAGACACACAAGCCTTTGATGAAATATATAAAAGGTGCTATGGCCATGTTGTTTTTGTATGCTCAAAACTTTGCACAAACAAAGAAGATATAGAAGAAATTGTGCAAGACACCTTTATGGAAGTGTTTAAAAAAGCCAAAGAGCTTAGGAGCGACACCTTTTTAGCCTTGCTACGCAAAATAGCCGCAAGGATGTGCTATAAAAAAAGAAGAGCAAACCAGCATCAACACTTGCCCTTTTCTGAAGAGATATTTGAAATGGCAGACCAAGACCAGGACTTTTTGCCAGAAGAATACCTTAAAAACAAAGAAACAAGCGAGGAGCTTTTGACCATAATAAGCGGCCTGCCTCAAAAGCAGCGTGAGGTGATATATCTCTATTACTATGCAGATATCAACACAGAAGAGATAGCCCGCCTGCACAACTGCCCTCCAGGCAATGTGCGAAAGACCCTTCACATGGCGAGAAAGTCTATCAAAAGCAAAATGACAGCCTTTGGTGCAGGGGCAGTCGCCATTGCCACCGTGCTGTTTTTAGAAGAAGAGATATTTGCCGCAACATATGCAGCACAAGGCTATATAGGCTCTAGTGCTGGCATAGTGCCTGCCTTAAAAACCACCCCCACCAAAGCCATAAAAGTAGCCGCTGTGGCTACATGTGCTGCGGTGGTTGGTGCCGTGTCTCTCTACGCTTACACTATGCTAACATCAAATGGGGCTGAAACCTACGAGACCGCCCCCAAAGAGGCGGATGCATATTATGTGATAGAAGACGAGGTAAAAGAGTATTTGGGTAGCCTTGTTGAGAAAGAGCCTGCGGAAGAATATATTCCTCAGGAAATTATCGCCCCGCCTTTGCAAGAGGAGGCAACCGTGCCGATTAGGGATCCAGAGCCGCCTCTAGCCGTTGAGGAAGCACCTTTGGATGAGCCAAAACCAGTAGAAGACCACCCGCCAGAGCCTGAACCTGAGGCGGAGGAAGAGATAGAAAAAGAACCAAAAGAAGAACCCGAGCCAACCGACAAAACGGCAGATATTTTAGCAAGCCTTGCCGCAGCAACCACCAGCCAGCAGGTAGACCATATTCTTAGCTATTTTGGATTTTTGCGGGTTGCGTCTATGAGCCGCTCTATTGATGGCATGTGGTTTTGGTTTTATGCCACCAATGAGGGCAGCGGAGACATTTTGGTAGGCATTGCCTCTTTTGAGGATGGCAGCGGCTGGCGAATGAAGTTTGAGCATTATGAAGATAGCCACCACCCGCAAGATAGGCTGGATTTATTTGATTGGATGGGGGGATAATATCTAAGACCCGCTTTTTGGCTGTCATACCCAACCACCCCCGCCGTCATACCCAACCACCCTCACCGTCATCCCGTGCCACCTCTACCGTCATCCCGTGCTTGACACGGGATCTATGTGGGATAGGACACAACCCCAATTAAGCCTGCCCTGCTCCGATTAGATCCTGAGTCAAGCTCAGGATGACGGTAGGGGAGTGCAGGATGACGGCAGGGATGACACGAGATGACGGCAGGGGTGCGGTATGCTGGAAGGAAAGTCAAGGCTACAAATTTATAAGAATTATCCCTTGCGAGGGTTGACATATAACAAAACAGATTGAAGGAGAAATTAACATGAATTTAAAAAGATTAAACCCAACCAAACGCCTGCTAGGCCTTTTGCTAGCATTTGTGATGACCTTTACATCGGCTAACCTTGCGGTGTTTGGGGAGTATATGGAACATGGCGATGGCGACTATAGCTATGGTGATGTGGCATATGCCTATACTGAGCATGAAAGTGAAGGCGATGCCGACGCCCAAGAGGTGGGGCAAGCAAACCTTGCCTTTGAAGAGCTGATGCCTTTATCAGGCGGCTTTTCTGCTAGCATACGCAGTATTACCGCCACCAATCTTTATACTTATTTCGGGTCTGGCAGCTATATAAACATACCCAATTCTAGTGCTGGATCAACGCCGCAAACTGTGCGTGTGCAAGAAGCTTTTGGTACAAACGCACCAGCCCCAGCGGTAGTCGTTACACTTGGGCATGGCCTTGAGCGTTTTGGCACTGTACCTGGCTTCACAGGCAACAACTTCACAGGTGCAGGCATGGATGACCAACCCCACCTACAAGGCGTGCTTACAGGCGGTGTATGGGTGCAGGATAACCTTATAGTGCAAAACCTTACAGGCAACACATTCCAACCAAACAGCGGTGTGCTTGTATTTCTTTTTGCACCAGGCACAGAAAGCACAAACATAACATTCCCCGTGCGGGCAGAACGTGTATTTAGCCAAACAGGCGGAGGAGGACGCACCCACACCAACGCAATAACGGTGCAAACCTTTGATGATATTGGTGCGGTGCAAGCTCATTTGCAAACAATGAATTTTGATACCATAAACGCACATGTAAATGCACAGGCCGTAAACAGTGAAGCGATATTAGAACAGTACCATTTGGTAGGTGCAAGCCGAAGCAGATTAACCCCTATCTCCCCTACACCAAATTCCGTAGGCCGAATATATGCACCTGGTGATTCTTGGGAAACACATGCGACATTTAACACATATGATACTCCAGAAACGCGTAATGCTCTGTTTGAAAGTGCTACAATTGTTATCCATGTTGATAGAAACCTTGGAATACAAGGT
>WQVB01000104.1 GCA_009781815.1 Defluviitaleaceae bacterium | reverse complement strand
TCCAATTAGATCCCGTGTCAAGCACGGGATGACGGTAGGGGTGATTCGGGATGACGATGTGGAAGTATGTAATAAAAATAACCCACCTGTAATGAGGTGGGTTATTTTTTATTTTGAGAGGTTAGGTGTTCTTTTTTGAGATGGAGAAGGTTAGGGTGCCGCTTTCCATTTTTGTGCTGAATTGTATGGGGGTGCTGGTGGTGTTTTTAAGCTTGAGGTCAAGGTCTGGGTAGGCTATTGTGGCGTCTTTGCCCTCATCTACGTAGAAGACACGCTTGCCGTGGGCGTGCCTCTCGACCACCTCTATATTGGCTTTTAGGGCTGCATTATACATTGTGGAGGAGAGCTGGCAGATGCCGCCGCCCATGCCGTCTACCTCTTTGCCAGCGAGGAATATTTTAGCTTTTTTGTAGCCTTTTTTTGCTGTGCAAAAGCCTATGGTGTCGTTAAAAGAGAAGGTCTCGCCTGGGTTTAGGGTTATGCCGTTTATAATATCTGCCGCTACCTTTATATTTGTGGTGCGGTTTTTTAGATCTGGGTTATATTTGGTTTCAAAGCTGGCTATTGTTGACCATGTTTCTTTTGTTTGGTGATGGGTTGTTTGGGTGCTTTCAGCCGCTTGGACTGTCTCGTAGGGTAAAAGGCCGCCAGCGTTTGTTGCTAGGTGGTTTGTGCCTCTGCCTCCACAAGACATCAAAGAGCCTAATATTACAAGGCTGCTTAGAGCCAGTATATACCTTTTGCCTCTTTTCATCATTAACTCTCCTTTAGGTGTTTTTTATATTTATGATGCCCTAAGGTTGGAGTTGTATTGATGGTAAAAAGAGGCTTTTTTATTTGGGTTTTGTTTTTTGAAAGTGGATTGTTGGCTAGGTCTCATGGAGCCTGCCCTTCTCCAATTAGATCCCGTGTCAAGCACGGGATGACGGTAGGAGAGTGCTGATTTTAGAATAAGTACAATGATGATGGGAAAGTTGATAGTAAATGAGAGTTGGGGGTGTGGTAGGATGGGGGATAGATATTTTAATTGGAGGGATGTATATGGGCAAGAAAATTGATGAAATGGGGATTTTGCGAGCTAGGAGTATGAGGCGGATGGGTGCTAGCTTAAAGGAGGTGGCGGCCTTTTTGAGGATAAGCCAAAGGGAGCTTGTGAAGGTAGCAGAGGGGGATGTGGACAATGAATTGGCAGGGTATATGATGGAGGATGCTGTGTTTAAAAAGGCTGTGGCTGGAGATTTGAAGGCTTGTGAGTTTTGGCTGAAGCACTGGGGCAAGAAGGGTTGTGAAGGAGCGGTGGATATGGGGAAGATTGAAGAGAAATATGATGCTTTGGTTGAGAAGTTGGGGCTTTAGGGGGAGTGAGGCATGGAGTATGTTAGGTTTAATGAAAAGCAGATGAGGTATTTGCGAGGGTCTTTAGGTTTTAATCGCCCAAAATCGCCTTGGCTTAACGTGGCGGAGGGGGGTAAAAGGGCGGGGAAGAATGTGCTTAACATTGCGGCTTTTGCACTTAACCTTGAGGCTAGCAAAGACAAGATACATATGGTGGCTGGGGTAACCAAGAGCTGTGCTTTGCTTAATATTATTGATGCTAACGGCTTTGGGCTTGTTCATTTTTTTGAGGGGCGGAGCCGTATGGGGAGCTATCAAGGTAGGCAGGCTTTGTTTGTGGATACTATGAATGGCGAGAAGGTGGTGTTGGTTGAGGGTGGCGGCAAGGCTAATGATGCTGCTAGGATAAAGGGCATATCTCTTGGTATGGTGTATATGACGGAGGCAAACGAGCTGCACCCTAGCTTCTTTTTTGAGGCTATTGACCGAACGTTGGCGGCAAAGGAGCGAAAGATTTTTTTGGATTTAAACTCAAAGCAAGAGGGGCATTGGTTTTATCGGGAGTTTTTGGATGGGCATGTGAAGAGGGGCAAGGGGGCTTGTGGGGTAAATTATGAGCACTTTACTATTTTTGATAATGGGGCTATTGGTGAGGAGGCTTTGGAGGGGGTTTTGGCTACATATAACAAGCAAAGCCAATGGTACAAGCGGGATATATTAGGGCTGCGTGCTGGGGGTAGTGATGCTATATATGTGGGCTTTGGGGCTTCTCATATTGTTAGGGAAGGGCATGAGATGCCTGACTTTCGCTATATGTCTGTTGGGATTGACATTGGTGGGCGGGATGCTACGGTGGCTACCCTTGTGGGCATTACGGCTTGTGGTGCTGTTTATATTGTTGATGGATATTATCACAAGCAGGGGGATGGGGACTATATGACCCATGAAAAGTATGCTGATGCTATTGCACAAAAGATAAGGGTGTGGGCTGATGAATACCCTGTTTTGACGCTTTTTGGAGGGATTTTTTGTGAGAGTGCTGAGAAGATGTTTCGTGCCAGCTTGCGGGAGGCTTTGGGTAGGGTGGATGTTTTTATGCAGGTGCATCCATCTTATAAAGGGGATGGTGTTTTGGAGCGGATACGGCTGTTTTGTATGCTTATCAATAAAAATAAGCTTTTTGTGGCGGAGCATTTAGGTGCTTGGGTGCGGGCTTTTGAGGAAGCTGTGTGGGATACAACGGCTAGTGGCGGGGGCGTTTGGAGGCGGCTTGATAATGGTAGCTACCCGCTGGATTGCTTGGATGCTGCTGAGTATGCTGTTGTGCCGCTTAGGAGGTTTGTGATATAATTGAAGGAGATGGAAGATGGTAGATTTTGAAATAAAGCCGCACCTTGATGTTTTTAAGGCTTGGATGGTGAAAGGGGCTAGTTTTAGTGATGTAAATCAGCTCCCCTTGCTTAGGGGGAGTGATTTTAAGCCAAGACGGGCTATTCCTTTTGAAAATGCTATACGGGCTAGAGATTTAGGGCAATGGGTGCATTTTTATATTGATGATCGGCGGTTTGAGCGGTTATGGAATAACCCTAAAAGATATTTGGAGATTTTAAGGAGGTTTGAGGGGGTTATTACTCCTGACTATAGCCTTTATCGAGACATGCCTTTGGTGATGCAAAAGTGGAACATATATCGAAACCGTGCTATTGGATATTGGCTGCAAAGTAATGGTATTGATATTGTGCCTAATGTGCGTTGGAGTGATGACAGGAGCTATAGCTTTGCTTTTGAGGGGTTAGAGCAGGGAGGCACGGTAGCTGTAAGTACTAATGGCACTATACAAGATAAGCTAGATCGGCATTATTTTAAAAAAGGCTTGGAGGAGATGGTTAGGAGGCTTGTGCCTGATACCATTGTGGTTTATAGCCAAGCCCCTGATGATGTTTTTGGTAAATATCGGGATTTAGGGATTGAGATAATACATATTGAGAATTATCATCAGAGGATTAGGAAGAAGCCTGCAATAGCTATGGACTTGGAGTTTTTTGGTAGTGGTGGCGGAGGAGGATTTAGAAGTAGAGGTAGAGGTAGAAGAGGTCGAAATTTTGATAACGAATCAGGAAGGACATATAATTCAAGAGAGCAAGGAAGGAGACAAAGAGGCGATATGCCTATGAGGAACGATGATCAAAATGATCAAATCAGAGGTGCTGCAAGAAGTTTAGGAGTTAGGCTCACTCCAGATCAACGAGAAAGAGTTCATCGCAGTATATCAGGCACTGGAGCTGAGTTTGATGATGTTATTAACGCTATAAAAGAAGTTTTAAATATTGATTAAAGGAGATATATGAAATGAAAAAACGAGATATTGAAATAATCAAAAAAGCACTTTCTAAGCTAGTGGGGCAATCTTTAAGAGATGCATATAGGTTCGCAGGAGCTTCTATACATTTTGGCTTTGGGGATATGCTGGAGGATGATTGTTTTTATAAGGATGAGAGTGGAAAGCTGGCTAGAGATGAAAGTGGAAAGCTTTTAAGAAGAAAATCTTTAAGGCCAAAATATGCTCTTCGCAACGAATGTGCCATGAGAGTAACATGCGGAAACGAGATACTTTTTGCTAAAGCGGACATCTTTTTGCCTAATACAAAACTAATGAAAAAAGCTAATATTGAAAATGATGGTATTTTTGACTGGAAAGCTTTTGACTGGGATGTTGTTGGTGATAATTATTTTGATGAGATGATAGAAAAGTATATTGGAGACGACCCCTTTGAGTTTGTTGTTAAAAAAATTGATGTAAGCAAATTTGGAGATTTAAAGATTAGCTTTGAGAATGGATTTGTATTAGAGCTTTTTGTGGATGGAAGTGGAGGAGAGGAGAGTTGGAGGTTTTTTGATGTTTTCTCTGAGGAGAGACATTTGGTTGTACTAGGGGATGGCATTGAGGATGCATCTGAGGAATAGAAAGTTTTAAAATATATTTTTGATGCAAACCCGCAACTTGGCTTATGGTCGGAGGTTGCGGGTTTTTTATTTTTGGAAAGTTGATAGTAAATGAGAGTTTTGGGCGTGGTATTATTTATATATGGCGATGAGAGAGGGGAGGTGAGATGAGGATGTTTAGATATTTTAGGAACAAGTGGGGCGGCGTGAAGAGTGGCAGAAAGAGGCTTGGCATTGTAAAGGCTGTGGGGGCTGGCTTTGAGGTGATGAGCGATGCGGATTTTGAGAAGGAGGCATTGCGAAACAAGATATGGTATAGGGGCAATGTGGCGGAGCTATCGGGGTTTTATGCTTTTAATGATGACCTTTGTGGCAACACTAGCTTTTGGGCTGTGGCGTCTAAAAGTAATAACATTAGGAAGGTACATACTGGCTTACCTGCCCTTGTGGTGGATGTGTTGGCAGACATTGCTTTGGGGGATTTTTTAGGGGTTAGCATGGCAGGTGAGGCAGGCGAAGAGCGATGGAAGAAGATTGCGAAAGCCAATGGCTTTGA
>WQVB01000103.1 GCA_009781815.1 Defluviitaleaceae bacterium | reverse complement strand
TGACATTTACAATATTTTTTACCTCCACCGCCTTTGCCTTGACGGGCTTGGTGCAGTCTCTAGGCAGCTTCTACATCCCCAGCATAATGTCTTTAGTGTCTAATTTGCTTGTTTTGGGCTATCTGTTTTTGTTTTTTGAAAGATGGGGAGTGCATGGGCTGGCTGTGGCCTTTGTATTAGGCAGCGTAATGCAGGTTGTTATTTTTTGGATACCCCTGCGAAAGCATAAATTTAAATATCGCCCAAAGCTAAGCCTTAAAGATGAGGGCATAAAGCGTATTTTAAGGCTAACCCCTGCGGTTATGGTTAGCTCTTGGCTCATCCCTATCATCATGTTGGTCAACGGAGCTATTGCAGGGCGTCAAAACTCAGCCTATTTGCCACAGCTTATCTTAGCTAATACGGTTTTTATGGTTATAACGGGCATGTTTATCCTATCTGTTACCAATGTTATCTTCCCAAAGCTGTCGAGGGAGGCGGCAAAGGATAGCGGTGGGGAGTATGCAAAAACCCTCTCATCATCCATCTCTGCCATTATTTTCATCCTCATCCCTATGTCTGTGGGGATTTTTGTGTTACGTGTGCCTCTTGTACGGCTAGCTTTTGAGCGAGGGGAGTTTACGGCGGAGAACACCGCCACCGTGGCATATGCCCTGGGCATCTTAGCTGTAGGTGCTGTGGGGTATGGGCTTGTTAGCCTTCTAAGCCGCAGCCTATATGCCAAGCAAGATGCTAAAACCCCAGTGATAGCAACTTTGATAGCCATTGTTGCCAATATAATTATCGCCTTTGTTTTTGTAGATACCTTAGGCATAGGGGGTGTGGCTCTTGCGGTTACTGCATCTATCACCTTGGCTGGGGTTATAATGTACGGCGTGGTCGCTAAAAGGTTTGGCATTTTAAATAAATCAGCCGCTATAAACTTCGCAAAAATGGCTGTCTCGGCCGCTATAATGTTTGGGGCGGTGTGGCTTACGTTAAGGTTTGTAGAGGGCATCCACGATATTTTAAAATTGGCAATTGTTGCCCTTGTGGGCGTTATAATATATACAACATCCGCCATAATCCTCAAAGTTGATGAGGCAAAGATGGCAAAAGCAGCTATAATGGCACGTTTAAGAGGAAGGGTGAGTTAAGAGATGAATAGTTTTGAAAACACTAAAGTTTTGATGGCTTTGATGGGTATGGAGATAGGCGGGGCAGAGACCCATGTGCTAGAGCTTTGCAAAGCCCTTAAAACCAAAGGGATGGACGTTTATGTTGTGTCAAACGGCGGCGTTTATGAAAAAGAGCTGATAGAGCATGGCATCAAGCATTTTAAAGCCCCCCTCCACAACAAAAGCCCGAAAAACCTTGTGGCATCCTACCTTGGGCTTAAACGTATCATAATCGACAATAACATAAAGCTTGTTCATGCTCACGCCCGCATACCTGCCTTTTTGTGTGGCATGCTTCAAAAAAAGCTTGGCTTTACCTTTGTAACCACAGCCCATGCAATGTTTAACAACGCCGTTGCGTACAGGCTTTTGACCAACTTTGGTGATGCTTCCCTAGCTATTGCTGAGGATATTAAAGAAAATTTATTAAGCAACTATAAAATGGATAGAGGCCGTGTGTTTTTAACCATCAACGGCATTAACACCGACACTTTTGGTGAGGTTCAGCCTTTTGACCATGTGATGAGGGAGTTTAACCTTGAGCCGCACCACCAAAAAATTGTCAATATCAGCCGCATGGATAAAGATATGTCTCAAGCGGCACATAAGCTTATAGAGATAGCCCCAGCCATTTACGAAAAAAACCCCAACGCCCGCATTATCATAGTAGGCGGGGGCAACGACCTTGACGGGGTGGCTGCAAGGGCTAAAGCTGCAAATGATGCTTTGGGCGAGGCTGTGGTTATTGTAACGGGCACACGTACGGATGTGCCCCAGTTTTTGTCTCTAGGCAATATTTTTGTGGGGGTTAGCCGCTCGGCTTTAGAGGCTATGGCTTGTGGCTTGCCTGTGGTTTTAGCTGGTGGGCAGGGCTACCTAGGTACTTTCACCCCTGAGATAAGAGACGAAGCCATCAAAACCAACTTTACCTGCCGTGGCCACGAAGAGGTTATGGGGGAGGATTTAAAGGCTGATATTTTTAGCCTGATGGACGCCAGCCCAAATAAAATCAAAGAAATTGCGACCCATGCTAAAGAAATGGTTCAGCAGGAATATTCTGTTGATAGAATGGCGGAAGACACCCTAAGGCTCTATCGCTCCGTTAGAAAATCCGAAAGGCCTATAGATGCGTTAATATCAGGCTATTATGGCTCTAACAACCACGGTGATGATGCCCTGCTTCGTGCCATTGTTGAGGATTTGCGGAATATCAAGCCTAATATTAGAATATCCGTCATATCTAAACGCCCTAAAGAGACTAAAGAGATTTACAAGGTAGACACCCTATATCGCTTTAACTTTTGGAAGATTGTAAAAACAATCAAGCAAAGCAACCTGCTTATTATGGGCGGGGGCAGCCTAATGCAAGATTTAACATCAACCCGCAGCTTGATATACTATATATTTGTGATGAACAGGGCGGCAAAGCATGGTGCAAAAACTATGCTATATGCCAACGGCATAGGCCCCCTAACGCAAGAAAACAACAAACGCAGGGCTGTAAACGCCCTAAGAAAAGCTGAAAAAATCACCCTAAGAGACAAAGCATCTAAAGAAACTTTAGCAAGTTTAGGCTTTGAAAGCGACAATGTGCAAGTTACGGCAGATGCGGCCTTTCGCTTTAGAGAGGGCGACCAAGAGGGAGCCACCAGGCTGCTTGATGATGTGCAAATATACAACAAGCAATTCTTTTGCGTGTCTGTTCGAGCTTGGAAGGATTTAAAGAGTGATTTTATAACCGAGATGGCCGTTTTTTGCGACTATATGGTTGAAAAATATGGCTTGCACCCTCTCTTCATCCCCATGCAGCCTTCAAACGACGCAGAAATCTCTACAAAAATATTAGAAAAGCAAAAAAACCGAGGCTTTTATTTAGAGAAGGATTTTACTATAGAAGAAATCATAGCTATTGCCTCTAGGGCAGAGTTTGTGCTGGGCATGCGTCTACACTCTATTATATATGGGGCAAACGCCAATACGCCAGTTATAGGGCTGGTTTATGACCCTAAGGTGTCTGCCATGTTGGATGCCCTAGGTCAAAGCTATTATATAGACCTTAAAGATATTGACTCTATGAGGCTTATAACCATGGCTGAAGAGATAATGGATAAAAGAGATGAGATAAAAAGCAAGCTTGCCGCAACCACACAGGTGTTGTTTGAAAAATCTAAAAAAAACCCCACATCAGCTCATGATATTATTGATAGGGATTTGTTTTAGGTTATTCCACACCGTCATCCCCAACTTGGGAGCGTGATGCAGGCTCGAGACAGGCGGCAAATAGCGACTCCTAGAAAGGTACAACTGTTTTGAAAACTTCAATCTTAAATGTACAATTTGATAACCTTACCTTAGAGCAGGCGGCGAGCCGTTTTGTGGGGTTTTTGGGTGAAGATGCCCCTAGGGCAGTTTTTACCCCTAACCCAGAAATGGTTATGCTTGCTCAAAAAGATGATGAGTTTAAGGGCATCCTAAACTCGGCGGATTTGCTTGTGCCTGATGGTATAGGCATTGTTAAAGCAAGCCGCCTTACCCCAAGCAAAATTAAAGAAAGAGTGCCTGGCATAGAGCTTGTGGCAAGCATTTTTGAGAGGGAAGAGGCAAAAGACGCCACATGGTATTTTCTCGGCGGCAGGCCTGATGTGGCTGAAATGGCTAAAACAAAGCTACAAGCCAATCACCCCCACCTAAAAGTTGTAGGCTGCCACCACGGCTATTTTGCCGAGGATGAGGAAGAGGTCATAGCCCGCAACATAGCCGAAACTAATGCAGATATTGTGCTGGTTGGCCTGGGCTTTCCTAGGCAGGAGAGGTTTATCAACAAGTATAAAAGCACAATAGGTGCAAAGGTGCTTGTAGGCGTTGGCGGCAGCTTTGATGTGTTTAGCGAGAATTTAAAGCGAGCGCCAAAAATCTTTCGTAAAATGGGCATGGAATGGCTCTATAGGCTACTTCGCCAGCCTAGCCGCATATGGCGGCAAAGGGTGCTTGTTAAATTCGCCTTTAAGGTGATAATCTCAAAACTAAGGGGAACATTATGAAGACGAAAAACGCCATAAGCGTTAAAGAAATTATTTTAGAGCATTTGTGGATAGCCCTAGGGGTTGCCATTTTGGCAACAAGTGTTTTCTTGTTTTTTAGACCTCACAACCTAGTGCTTGGGGGCATCTCTGGCCTTGGGATTATTTTGGAGTATCTATCCTCCAAACATTGGAGTTTTCAAATACCCCTTTGGTTGACAAATCTTGTTTTTAATGTAGTTTTATCTCTAATAGCCTTAAAGGTTATGGGCTTTAGGTTTTTACTTAAAACTATTTACGGCTTTTTATGCTTGACATTGTTTTTCTTTCTTTTGGAGTTTACCCCGCAGGGCTTTATGGAGTTTTTTTACACCATACCCCTCATTATATCATCTATGATAGGGGCTATTGTGGCGGGCATCGGCATCGGCATATTTTTTCTTAAAGATGCAGGCACAGGCGGCACGGTGCTAATAGCCCAGCTAATAAGCCACCGCTTTAAAAAGCTGCCCGTGGCAACGTCGCTTATGTTTGCAGACTGGAGCATCATCTTAATGGGTATATTTGTTTTTGGCATAGAGCGTAGCGTATATGGCATGGTGGCTATATACATATCTACAAAAGTGATAGAGCAAACTATGAAGTTTTTAACGAAGTTTAGAGAGAGAAGGGCGGCGTAGTGTTGTGTGGTCGTGTAACTCTCTCTAATCTAATTTAACCTTGTAGGGAAT
>WQVB01000102.1 GCA_009781815.1 Defluviitaleaceae bacterium | reverse complement strand
TTGCATTTACGTCTCTTGGCACCTTCATATGGCTATAATCTCATTCTTGACCAAGTGAATACGAATTAAAGAAGGTCTCTGCGACTCATCAAAATGACACTTAACCGCATCACGTAAAGCGTCCGCCAGCTCCTCATAATTATCACATTGGGAGTATATAGAATGACCCACCGCTTGAGCTTCATAGCCACCATCAAGAGATTCGGTAACTGTAAAAATAATCTCTTTAATCATTCATTTGCACCCCTTTCCATATAATATGCTACACTAAAGTCAAATTAAATATTCAAGACCCGATATTGCCCTTATTGGCAAAGCGAGTTTCATACTTTTGCATGGCTTGCTCCAATGCCTTTTCAGCATCTATATTCATCTCAAAACATAGTGCAAATATCGAAAACAAACAATCCCCCATCTCATCTTCTAGCTTTGGGGAGTGTTCAAAGTCTTTTTTGCCATAATTCGTACATTCTATAATGGCTTTTCCTAGCTCACCTATTTCAGACACTAAATCAATATATCGTATGTGCTGGTTAGCTTGTAGGTTGTGCTTTAAAATAAAGCTCTTTACCGATTTTTGCAATGTATGCCCTCCTATATGGATATCATATCAAGTGCTGGACACGTCATTCTAATTTGCCAATCGCTCGGTTCGTCATTAAACTTGTAGCGAAACCAAAAAGGCATTAAGCCCCAGCCTGCCCCGTACTCCGATACGGGGTCATCCCGTGCTTGACACGGGATCTATGTATGATAGTGTATACCGAATTAGGACTACCTTTCTCCAATTAGATCGGAGCCTGCCCTCAGCTTGACTGGGGGTGTCAAGCGCTGGATGACCCCGTATCGGAGTACGGGGCAGGCTGGGTGATTCGGGATGACGACACTTGGGTCCATTTCGCTATAAATTTAACGACGAACCCAAGTAATTTTCCACCACCACCCCATGCTTGACACGGGACGACAAACTTAGGAAGGCGGGTTTAACTTAGCGTCAAAATCCTTCATGGCTCTAGCTATTTCTATGTATTGTGGGCAAGCTGGTTCGCATTTTCTACAGCCTATGCAGCCTTTGGGGTGCTTTTCTTCAGGCAAAGCTCGCAAAGCCATGGGGGCTAAAAACGCCATTTTGCTAATGGAAAGGGTAAACATATGCTCATTGTAAAGCTCCAACAAATATGGAATGTTCAAGCCTTGTGGGCATAAGGGCACACAATATTGGCAAAAAGTGCAAGGCAGGGTTACTTTGCTCACCATAACTTTCGCCATCTCTCGCACCGTTTCAAACTCTTCCTGGGTAAGTGGCTCGTCTTCACTAAAAATTCTTAAGTTATCGCAAACCTGCTCCATGGTAGACATTCCTGATAAAATCATGGTTACTTCAGGTATAGATCGTACAAAATTAAAGCCCCAGCTTGGTGCGTTTTTTCCAGGTCTCATGGCTTCAAATTTTGCCGCCTCTTCATCTTGAACGTTGGCTATACGCCCGCCCCGCAAAGGCTCCATCACCCACACGGGCAAGCCTCGCTCTTTAAGCATTTCAATCTTAATTTTTGCCCCTTGAAAGTCATAATCTATGTAATTAAGCTGCAACATGGCAAAATCTAAGGCATCGCCATACATTTCCAAAAACTTCTTAAAAGTATCATGGGTGCAATGAGCCGAGACACCTAAATGGCGTATACGGCCATTTTCTTTTTGCTCCTTTAAATACTCAAGCAAGCCATATTGTGGGTCAAGATACCACTTAGCATTTACCTCTGAAAGGGTGTGGCAAAGGTAAAAATCAAAATAATCCACCCCACAGTTTTTCAGCTGCTCTTCAAAGGTGGCTGCTACATTTTCATGCTTGGTTACATCATACCCAGGGAACTTTGTTGCCAAGTAGTAGCTGTCTCGTGGGTATTTCGCTAGCGTCTTGCCGATAAAAGCTTCAGACGTGCCACCGTGATAGCCATATGCCGTGTCAAAATAGTTTACGCCGTTTTTGTAGGCGTGGTCTATCATAGCCGCCGCTTGTGCCTCGTCTATTTTTGCATTGTCTCCATCTATAGTTGGAAAACGCATGCAACCAAAACCAAGAGCAGAAAGTTTTTTGTCTTTAAAATTTTTATAAACCATATTTACACCCCTATCTTATAAATGAGGGTTGATTTTATCAATCAAATCAGCCTTTGATAACACGCCTACGGCCTTGTCGACCATCTCCCCATCTTTAAAGAAAATCAAAGCGGGTATGCTTCTGATGCCATAGCTTACAGCCACGGCCTTTGCCTCGTCTACATTCACTTTAAAGATTTTTACACCCTCGCCCACCTCTGCTGCCACTTCATCTAAAATAGGCAACATTATCTTGCAAGGGCCGCACCAATCTGCATAAAAATCCACAACAGAAAGGCCACCGCTCTCTAAAACTTCTTTTTGAAAATCCCCTTCAGCTACTAATTTAACCATGTTGTTTTCCTCCAAATAATTATAGGGTGTGTTCACGCTATAAGCTCATGTAGATTTGCGAGTCTGATTTTTCGTCAGTTTTAAGAGATGCTGACGAAGTGTGCCCAAAGGCACATAGGGAAGCATTGAGCCCAGCGGCTTGTCTTTGGCAAGCTGACCGAAGGTCATTTTCGCAAAGCGAAAACGCAAGGACTGACGAAAATATCAGCCGCAAAGGTACGTGGGCGTTAGTGTGAACATGCCCTGGTTTATCTTGCGATTTATGTCTTTATTTTAACATGTTTTCTGAAGTAATGTCAAGCACGTAGCATGCCATTAGACTTGTTAATGAACCGCCCACCTAAGTCGTCATCCCGTGCTTGACACGGGATCTATGTGGGGTAGTGGACACCCAACTAGGACTGCCCTCCTCCAATTAGATCCCGCATCAAGTGCGGGATGACGTCGTTCCAGTTTACTCCTGTAGGGAGTGGATTCATCCACTCCGCCTTGTCTTGCTGAAGGATGGAGAGGCGCAAACCAAATAACGGAATGGATAAACCCATTCCCTACAGGGTCAGATGAGCAAAGCAGGATAGCCATTTAGGGGGTATTGACAAAAATAAGCGATGGTCGCCTACTCCCCCACAATCATCTGAGACAAAACATTAGAATCCCCAGCACCCATAGTTATAACAATATCCTCTTCTCTTGTGTTTTTGCGAATGAAAGATGCGGCCTCTTCAAAGCTGCCTATATAGTGGCAATTTGCATGGTTAGCACTTATGTTTTTCGCCAAATCTTGTGAGGTTATTTGTGCTTTTTCATCCTCCCGCCCTGCTGGGCGATATATATCTAAAACTATTATTTGGTCAGCTATAGACAAGGCTTGGGTAAACTCCTGCAAAAAATCCGAAACACGACCTGGTGTGTGAGGCTGAAAAACAGCCCAAAGGCGGTTGTGGTTTATATTTTTGGCAGATTTTAAGGTCGCCTTTACCTCCGTGGGGTGGTGGGCATAGTCGTCTATGACCGTTGCCCCTTCAAACTTGCCTATGTGTTGAAAGCGGCGGTTAGCCCCCGTAAAGCCTTCTAAAGCCTTTGCCACGGCAAGCATATCAAGATTAAAATGCCTAGCACAAGCAATAGCAGCTAAAGCGTTTGAGATATTGTGCATACCAGGCACGCTAAGGGTAAAGCTGCTACCCCCTGTGGCAAAGCTGCTTTTGCCATCTTTTGTAAAGGCTACATCATCCACATGGCCAAAGGTTACAACCTTGCATGCCAAGCCTTTGGTTATCTCTTCATAATTTTTTATCTCGCTATTTATAATAAGCAAGCCGTGAGGGGGTATTTTTTCAGCAAAATCCCTAAAAGACTGGCGAAAAGCCGCCTCGCTTGCAAAAAAGTCGCTATGGTCCATTTCTATGTTTAAGATAATGCCTACGGTGGGGCTAAACTTTAAAAAGCTGTTGTGATATTCGCAAGCCTCGGCTATAAAATATTTTTCACCACCAATACGCATTGCACCGCCCATGAAAGGCAGTACGCCGCCGCTAAGCACGGTAGGGTCAACCTCAGCCTCAGTGAAGATTTGGGCAAGCATAGATGTTGTAGAGGTTTTACCGTGGGTGCCTGCTACACATATGGCGTTTTCAAAATTTTTCATTAAAAGCCCTAGGGCTTCGGCTCTGTCAAGGGTTATAATGCCTCGTTTTATAGCTTCCGCATACTCTGGGTTTTCTTTAGAAATGGCGGCATTGTACACCATGGCTTGGGTGTTGCTTGGTATGTTTGATGGGTCATGGCCGATTTTAACATCAACCCCAAGGGCAGCAAGGCGTTTTGTAGTAGCACTTTCGCTTTTGTCTGACCCTGAAACGGTATATCCATTTTTATGCAATATTTCAGCTATGGCAGACATGTTAATGCCTCCAATGCCCACAAAGTGAAACTTATCAACACCTTTTATAATCTCAAATTTTTTCATTTTATACCTCCGCCAAGGTGCGAGTCTCTCATCGTCATTCCGATTTGTCATCTCAAAACACTCTACCTTTCGTCATTGCGGACTTGATCCGCAATCTCAATATGCTTATCGCTTAAAGATTAGCCATTTCAGATAGGGAGATTGCGGATCAAGTCCGCAATGACGAAAGGTGATTTGCCTTTAAAGATGCAAAGTGGAATGGCGATATATATTTAGTCTCCACCCAATTATAGTTATCTCTTAATTATACATTATTTTCACGAAAGATAAACATCTTTTTTCAATTTTCTAAAAAAAGGACTTGCATTGCCCTTGTAACTGTGTTAAAATTTAGTCATAATGATTTTAGGGGGCGAAATATGTCGAGCAAAACTTTTCTGCATATAGATGTCGCTCACCTAAAAAGCAACGTAAAAGTCGCCCGTACTATGTCGAAAAACACCATGATAATGGCGGTTGTAAAAGCAAACGCCTATGGCCATGATATAGTTAAAGCTTCTAAGGTTTTTGAGGCAGCG
>WQVB01000101.1 GCA_009781815.1 Defluviitaleaceae bacterium | reverse complement strand
CATGGAGCGGGGTGTTGTTTTTGAAAATGTTGAGTAAGAGGGGAGAAGAAACGAGAGCATCGACTATGACGCCTGTAGAGGCAATATCCCCCAAAGGCACATCTTGCTCAATAACAATCAAAGCTCCAGTTTTAGCTTTTGACATGGTGGAGGCACTTTTGAGGATTTCTTCGATGGTTTTGGTAGATGTAGCTTCTTTATCTTCGTTTAGAGTGTTGATAAGGGGGATGAAACGACCCTTGCCTAGACGCTCCAAAACACGGCGAAGCTCAGGCTGGAAGATTATCATAAGGGCTATCACCGCCCAGGTTACGGTTTGCTCTATTAGCCACACAGTTGTGTGCATACCTAGTAGGTATGAAAGAAAATAGACAATAGCTAGGGTTATGATGCCTTTGAACACAGCCCAAGCACGTGTTTGGCGTATCCACCCTAAAAGTTTGTAAGACACAAAGGCTATTAGGGCTATGTCTAAAATAGAATTAAAACCAAAAGAAGGCATGGCAAAGTTGGGCAAATTAAGCAAATTTGAAATTTGTTCCATCATGGCTACACCTTCTCACTATATTTCATGTCGTCATTAGACTTGCAACAAAACTGCACCTCTTGTGTCATCCTGAGCTTGACTCAGGATCTATGGGGGATAGTGCATACTTTAATTAGAGCTGTGTCCTTCTCCAATTAGATCCTGAGTCAAGCTTCGCTCAAAACCAAGCTCAACCAAGGGCTCAGGATGACGAGCGGAAGAATGGTATGGCTAGATCTATAATAATTTCGCTACAAGTCTAATGACGAATTAAGTCTATTTTTTTATTTTAGGTACTATTTTTACATAGTATATATTATCTTCATCATCAAAACAAACCCTCTCAACCCTGCCATAATCCAAAATTTTATCAAAAAACTTTACAACCCATACAAGGCCAAAAGAAATTAAAATGCCGATGATGAGGGAAGGGAAGGTTATGTTAATATCTGACATAATCATAATCATCATCAAGGAGACGAGGCCTAAAAAACCACCCGCTATTATAGACACCTCTCTCGAAAAGTTAATAGCTAAGCGAGATATTAAATGCACCGCTAAAACAATCATAGAGAAGACAAAGGCCACTATAAGCCACGCTAGGTTTGTTGTTAAAATCTCATATATTTGAGCAAAAACGCCAAAGTTTATCAAGCCAGCATCGCCAGAGGCGGCGTTATAGACTGTAACCTCTCTAGCTAGGTTAGTTAAAAAAGGCAAAAAGCTCCATGTAATAGTGCCTAAAATGATAGGTGTTATGGCAGAGGCACCTATGTAAAGCCCAGCAAAAATCACCACTGCATAGGGTATATGAAAATAAAAACCTAAAACCATAGCCAAAATAACCATAGCCTTTTTAGGAGAAAGGCGAGCATAAAACAACATGATGAGAGACAAAAACAAGAATACAAAAACGGCAATCTCAAGCACCGCAGAAAGCTGCAAAGATAAAACCGCCACAATCAAAAATAAAGACAAAACAGGCGGCGAAACGGCAAAAATAAGAGAAACTAAAAAAGTAAAAGCGATGCCCGTTGCACCTGTAAATAGTATAGAAAACTCTTCACGATGGAGGCCTATGGCGGTGTTGATGATTATAAAAACAACCATAGCCAATATAAATTTTAAAACATAGTTAATGATGACGCCATGCTTGCTATAAAGCTCTATAATATTGCGGCGTAGAGATAAAAGCTGTATCATATTTTTTCCCCTCTTTTGTAAGGTTCGAAGTATTCAAATTCATCTTCATCGTTGTCTAGCTGCTCCATTAGGGCGAAATATGCTTTTGCCCTTTTTTGAGAGGCTATATATTTTCTGGTGAAAATAATTGTGCCAATCAAAGTGTAGACCACCATAACAATCAGCACGAAAACAACAAATCTTATAAGCTCTGCTTGAAAGTCAAGAGCCAAAACGACCGCCTCTTCAACGGCTAAAAGATAGATTATATAGAAGATGGCGACAATAATGCAGCCTAAGCCTAAAGAAAAACGCATTTTCATGTTTTCTTTATATATAAAATCATGCCGATAAAATTGGGTGTTTTTAATATCTTCATCTACGCCCTTTTTATCATGCAAAGCCATTTTAGACATTAGGCGTATTTTGTTTTTGTCTATGCTCATGCAATCACCATCCTAAAGTATATCATAATGGGTGTTAAAAATCAAATGTAGCTCTTAATCCATCCCCTACAAAGCGATGTGCATCTTGGTTTGCTTCGTCAAGACTGGGGATGACGGTGGAACGGCAGGCTAGTCTGCTTTGGGCTTCATAGTGGGGAAGAAGAGTACATCCCTAATCGAAGGCTCGTCAGTCAAAAGCATCACCAAACGGTCAATACCTATGCCTAGACCGCCTGTAGGGGGCATGCCCACCTCTAGTGCGTTTATAAAATCCTCATCTATTGGTGCTGCCTCTTCATCGCCCGCTGCACGCAGTGCCTCTTGTTTGATGAAACGCTCACGCTGGTCTATAGGGTCGTTAAGCTCAGAATATGCGTTGGCAATCTCTCGCCCTACTATGAACAACTCAAAGCGCTGTGCATATTGGGGGTTATCATGGTGGGCTTTGCACAAGAAAGAAATCTCTATAGGGTGGTCTATTATAAAGGTCGGCTGTATCAAGTTATCTTCAACAAAATCCTCAAAGAAAAGGTTTAAAATGTCTCCACGCTCGTGGATGTCTTTGTAGGCTACACCGTGGGTTTTGGCGGCTTCTCGTGCTTCTTCTAAGGTGGCTATTTGGTCAAAATCTACATTAGCATATTTCTTAACAGCCTCAACCATTGTCATGCGGGCAAAAGGTTGCTCAAAATCAAGCTCTGTGCCTTGATACTCAAAACGAGTTGTGCCAAGGGTGGTTTGGGCAAGGTGGCGAAGCATGCTTTCGGTTAGCTCCATCATGCCGTGGTAGTCTGTGTAGGCTTGATAAAGCTCAAGCATGGTAAACTCTGGGTTGTGCCTAACGCTAATACCTTCATTGCGGAAGCAGCGGCCAATCTCATAAACACGCTCAAGGCCGCCTACAATAAGCCGCTTAAGGGCTGGCTCTAGGGATATACGCAACACCATATCAAGGTGAAGGGTGTTGTGGTGGGTATTAAAAGGGCGAGCAGAAGCACCCCCAGGGATAATGCCTAAAACGGGGGTTTCAACCTCTATAAAGTTACGATTGTCTAAAAAGCTTCGCATTTCTTTTATAATGGCGGAGCGTTTTAAGAAAGTCTCTTTAACGGCAGGGTTCATTATAAGGTCTATATAACGTTGGCGATAGCGAAGGTCTACATTGGTTAAGCCGTGGTATTTTTCAGGCAAAATTTGTAGGGATTTGGTGAGTAGGGTTACTTGAGAAGCCTTGACAGATATCTCACCCTTTTGAGTGCGAAAAACTATGCCCTTCACCCCTAAAATATCCCCAATATCCCACCTTTTGTTAAAATCTTCAAAAGTGGCATCGCCTACTTCTTGTTGCTTGATGTATACTTGGATACGACCTTTTTCATCTTGAATATCGCAAAAAACAGCCTTGCCCATAACACGGCGAGACATTAAGCGACCAGCAAGAGAAACAAAGCTACCCTCTAAAGCGTCAAAATTGCTTGTTATATCTAAAGAGTTGTGGCTTATATCGAAGGTTACATTGGCAAAAGGGTCTTTACCCATATCTTGTAACTCTTTAAGTTTTTGCCTTTTTTGGAGTAAAAACTCATTAGTGTCTATGGTTTCGTTATATAGATTATCAGACATATCTTTCTCCTTTGTGGAAGGTTGAGCAGCCGTAATTATGAAATGGCTAAGATTTTGTATTTCATAATGCCTGCAGGGGCTTCTATAGATACAAGGTCATCTAGTTTTTGCCCTAAAAGACCAAGCCCAAGGGGGGATTCGTTAGAAATGCGGTTTTTCTCAGGGTTAGCCTCGGCAGAGCCTACAATTTGATAAACAATCTCCTCTTGAAACTCTTCATCAAAAAGGGTTACGGTGTTGCCGATAGACACCACATCGCCAGCCGCCTCTTCTTCGTCAATAACCTCCGCATTGCGAAGCATAGTTTCAACAAGGGCTATGCGGCCTTCTATATGGGCTTGTTCGTCTTTTGCTGCGTCATATTCGGCATTTTCCGAAAGGTCGCCTTGGGCTCTAGCCTCTTTTATTTTTTGGGCAACATCCTTACGTTTTGTGCCTTTAAGGAGCTTTAGCTCATCTTCTAATTCTTTTATGCCTTCATATGTTAAAACGTATTTTTTTTCCATGTTTATATTCTCTCCTAACTTTAATATTACTCTCCCTCCCGTCATCCCGTGCTTGACACGGGATCTAACTGGAGGAGGGAAGTCCTAATAGGGTATGCACTACCCCACGTAGATCCCGTGTCAAGCACGGGATGACGGGAGGGAGGTATTTAATCTTGATATAAGCACATTGAGGCGGTGCTAGCTTTCAATTATATTTGATTTTGAAAGGTTTGTCAATATATCATATATTTCTTCAAAGCTTTGAGAGTTGTTGATGGCCACTTTCGCTATAGTTGCATCTCGCAGGCCTTTTATATACCAGGCTATGTGCTTTCGCATCTCTCTTAAAGCTATTTTTTCTCCATCGTGGTCTATTGCGGCTTTTGTGTGGCTAATGGCCATGCCTATCCTCTCTTGAAAGGTGGGCAAAGCCAATAGCTCCCCAGTTTCAAGATATGTGGCGATACGCTTGAAAACCCAAGGGTCTCCATAGCTGCCTCGACCTATCATAACTGCATCAACGCAGCTTTCTTCCATCCACTTTTTAGTTTGGATAGGGCATTTTACATCTCCATTACCTATAACAGGCACATTCACCGCATCTTTTACAGTTTTGATGCCCTCCCAACAAGCTTCTCCGCCAAACATCTGGCTGCGGGTACGCCCGTGGACTGTGATGGCGGAAGCACCTGCGTTTTCAACTATTCT
>WQVB01000100.1 GCA_009781815.1 Defluviitaleaceae bacterium | reverse complement strand
GGAAAGGCAATACCAAAAAATAATTTTAAAGGTTCTCTTAATAGGCATAAAAAGTGATATTTTATTAATCTTAGAAATTTCATTTTATTTTGTCTCCTTTCCCATATGTTCTTTAACGAATTCTTGTAAGCTTGCTACTTGATATTTTTCTTTAATATAAGCTGGTGAGCCGCTTTCGAATATTTCGCCGTTTTTAAGAAAGTGAACCATATCACAAAGGGCCTCTACCTCATCCATATAATGGCTTACAATAAATATGGTTTTGCCTCTTTCTCTATTTATCATTTTTAAGTATTCTTGCACATCATCACGAGCAGAGGCATCAAGGCCTGTTGTTAACTCATCAAAGATTAAAAACTGCGGGTCGTGGAAAAGTGATAGGAGGATGCTTAGCTTTTGACGTTGCCCGCCAGACACCTTATCTGCCCTGTTGTTCATTATATTGCGGATTTCTAAAATATCTATAAGCTCATCTAGGTCTATTTTAGCACCACCGTAGATAGACTTCCAAAGGTCTATAACCTCTTTAACCTTTAGGCGGCCGTCAAAGTTTGCATCTTGCAGCTGCACGCCCATGTTTTCAAAAAGCCTGTTCTCAGGGAAGTCGTATGTTACTATGCCGCTGTCTTGCTTTTTTGCCTTGCATATAATATCAACCAATGTAGACTTGCCCGAGCCGTTGCGGCCAACAAAGCCTGTGCAGGAGCCTTTTTCTACCTTAAGGTTTACCCCTTTGAGAACCATGTTTGAGCCATAACTTTTTTTAATGTCTTTTACTTCAATCATGTTCGTTACCTCCAAAAGTTTTTTGTTTGTTTTGCTCTTGTTGAGCTTATTGATAGTATAATATGAAAGCCCAATTTTGTCTCTAGTTTTCCTCTAAGATGACTTTTTTATTTGCCAAAGTGCCAAAATTGATATGCAAAGTGTTGTTTATCACTTGGGTATGTGTTATACTAAACGTATATTATCGCTATTAAGATTATGGCGAAACCAAAAGGTATTAACCACCCCCATACCGTCATCCCGTGCTTGACACGGGATCTACGTATGATAGTGGACACCCAACTAGGACTCACCTTCTCCAATTAGATCCCGTGTCAAGCACGGGATGACGGGCTAGGGGTGGCTCGGGATGACCCTGTATCGGAGTGAGGGGCAGACCAGGCTTTGTTTCACTACAAGTCTATTGCGGGCTTGTTTCGCCTAAAATCGGGCTAAACCCCCAATCAAGTTGAGGGCAGGCTCTATGGATCCGCAATTTTGCTATGCTGATTGCTTATGGGTGAGCGAGTAATGCTAGGGATATTTTGCATCGAGTGCGGATGACGTATTGTTAGGGATTTGAGGGATTAGATGAAAATAGAAATTAAAATGGACACTAATATAGAAGAAACATATGCCGTCATCTATGCAAATGACCTTACGCCAGAGCTTTTGAAGGTGGTTGAAAAGCTGAAAGATATGACGGAGCATATGGGGCAGCCTTTTTTGTTGAACGCAAAAAAGGGCGACAACCAACACATTTTAGAGCCTAGGTTGATAGATATTATTAGAACCGAAGGCGGGGTTATAATGTGTTACAACTACAAAGGTGAGGGGTTTGTTGTCTCTCGCCCTTTAAGCGAGCTTATAGACAAGCTCGGCAGCAACTTTATACGCATATCCAAATCTAGCATAGTAAATATAAATAGGGTTGACTACCTTTCATCTTCGTTTAACGGCACAATGCATATTATGATGAAAAGCGGCGTGGATGACTATATATCGAAGAAGTATATAAAAGATTTTAAAACTAGATTAGGGCTATAAGGGGGGCTTTGAGATGCTTAAGAAAACTATAAAACAATTTTTGCTTGGAGTAACGCTTGGCAGCACCCTTTTTGTTATAATAGTGATTGTAACTCAATTTATATCAGGAGGGGGCCCCGTTACAATCAATAATTTTGCACTTGAAGCCACAACTTCTATGGTATTGTCAGGGGTGGCTGTGGCTAGCTCTTTTCTTATTTGGGAGATTGAGCGTTTAAGTGAGCTTATGAAGCTGATTATACATTTTGCATTTGTTCTAGTGTTATTTTTTGTCGTTGGCCTCCTTTTGGGGTGGATATCTTTTGACAGGCCTTGGTCTGTAGCTAATATGGTTATACAAACTGTGGTAATATATGCCATATATTGGACAGGGTTTACTATGCATGAAAAAGCGGAAGCTAAAAAGATAAACGAAGCGTTGAAAAAACGTAATGAAGAACAAAACCTGCCTTAAGACCTCGTTATTTCACTCCAATTCTCCTTGTAGGGAGTGGATTTATCCACTCCGTCTTGTCTGTCTGAAGGATTAATGAGTGATAATCCAATAATATTCGGAAGGGATAAATCCCTTCCCTACAATGATAGATTAGCAAATTGGGATGGCATTTTGGAAGATTTAAAATATTCACAAGGAGGATTTTATGAAGAAATTAAGATTAGGCCTAGGCGTTATAGCTGCTTTATTTTTAGCGGGGTGTGCATCACCCAATGAGGCTAATTTAGATTTAATTTATTTTAACGATGCTAACTACGTGGTGGAGTTTTTAAATGCAAACCATACAAGGGGCAGTATTGCTGATTTGGGGCTTGAGGTAAGTAACCTAGGGGCTTATGATAGGGTTATAGATAACCCAGAATTTGAAGAATGGCGAATAGAAGGTACATCTATGGGGCCAGGTGGTTTTTATCATACCAACCTTATAATGACTAATAACGAGCCAAGAACGATACGAGTTGTCAACAAGGGCAACCCGCAAATCCAGCGAGCCATAGCACCTCGCAGCATAAGTGAAGATTATTTTTCAGAAATTCGCTTTCATTATGATGTGGGGAGCTTAGTGTCTATGGAGTTTTTAAACGCCCACAACTTTCATGGCATTGATTGGCTTAGCCTCTCTACATGGGAGGCAGAAGACCGTTTGCAAACTATATATTTTTTAAACACCACCTATAACTTAGAAGCGGAAGAAGCCCCTAGGGGGATGAATAGAAGCATTGTTTTTGAGGTAGAGAATATTTTGTTTCAAGTGAGAACACAAGAAGATAGACCAGCCACCATTACTACTCACATTTTGGAAGAAACACGGGCGGAGAGGGAAGCACGCATTGCGGAGCGTTTATCACGCCAGTTGGGGATTGATACAGATAGGATAATCCGCCTAGCAAACCGAGCGCCAGACTTAAACGGCACTTATCGCAATGTAAACATCGCCGCCCAAGGCATTTATGATTTGGGCAATGGGGTAAGGGTTGAGATTGTTGATTTGTACCTTTCACGTGGCATGGCTTTTCCGAGGATGTTGATTTATTATAAGGATGGCGAAGTTTACCCATCTGCTGTTGTTTTTCAATCTCTACATCAGTCAAGTGCAGCCGCCAATGGTCGCCAAAACACGTTAAAACAGGGCTTGCTTGGGCGAGTGTGGGGCGGCGTTTCGGATGATTGGTTGTTTACCTACGCCCCGACGCAGGCCATCATGAACACCTATTATGAGACAACGACCCTTAACCATATCGCCACTCCAGATGTTACCCTTGAAATATTGGAAAGCTGGTTGATGCTGACGCCACCTATGTCGGAATAAAATAATAATATTGAAGCTAGAAAAAACTCCCCTGATTGTCATTGCGGGCTTGACCCGCAATCCCCTTCCTAGCCGACATATCTTGGCAAGGAGGAGGATCCTGAATCAAGCCTTGCCAAGGGTTCAGGGTGAAGATGAAGGGGATTACCTTCACTAAAAACTCCCTAAGATAGGGAGTTTTTTTCATGCTCTAAAAGCCATATTTTTTTGTCGAGCCCACCTCCAAAACCTCCTAACCCCCCGTCATGGGTGATAACACGGTGGCAGGGGATGATAACGGCTATTGGGTTTTTGTTGTTGGCGTTACCTATAGCCCTTGCGGCTTTAGGGTTGTTTATGGCCTCTGCCATGCCTTTGTATGACAATGTTTTGCCGTAGGGTATTTGGGTTAACGCTCGCCATGTAGCTTGCTGAAAGGCCGTGCCTGGGGTGTGGAGAGGTAGGTCAAAATCTTTTAAATCGCCGCTAAAATAGGCATCTAGCTGGGCTTTGCAATTATGAATTATATCATTATGTAGATGCTCTAGGGTGGGGGATTTGTCAAAATGTAGCCCTAGGATGTGAGTGTTGTTATAGGTTATCAAAAGCTCGCCAATTGGGGAGTTGTAGGTATATTGAAACATATTATGCCTCCTGATTGAATTTCTCCTATTGTATCATGTTTTGTGGCTTTTTTCAATATGTTGTCCTTGATGTGGGTGGGTGATGGTGTTGACTACCCCTAAGTGTCATTGAGCCTGTAGTGAAACACCTCTCAGCCCTCCTAAGTCGTCATCCCGTGCTAAGCACGGAACATGTCATTCCGATTTACACTCACATCGTCATTGCGGGCTTGACCCGCAATCCCCCGCCTTCATAACACTACTTCGACTATTAGTTATCTCATAACCGAACCCTTTAAGAAGGAAGGGGATTGCGGATCAAGTCCGCAATGACGAACTGGAGTAATCAGCAAAAGGGAATAGCGTGAGCACGGGATGACGGCACTTGGGATTGTGCATCAAGTCCGCAATGACGATAAGGAATAGCGGTGAACTTTGCTAAGAGGTTCTAAGGTGTGCGTGATGATGGAGCGGTTGATGGTCGTCCCCTCCCTTTTTTGAAAAATTCAATAACACCCATAATCAACAAAAAGCCTGCGAAAATCTTTCTTAACACATCTGCCTGAAGGTTAAGGGCGATTAAAGAACCTGCCACAGCACCAATAACACCCCCGATGATGCCCTTGGGCAGCAAGGGCATCTCTATTTGCTTGTTTTTAGCATGCACAAAAAGGGAGAAGAGGGCGGTGGGCAAAAAGTATACAAGGTTGACGCTTTGGGCGGCGTGTTGGGTTTGAGAAAAGAAAATTGTAAGGGTGGGGATGAGGACAACACCGCCACCAATGCCCATGCCGCTTAAAGCGCCAGCGACTAAGCCTAAGAGTATAAGAAGTAGAATGTCAAGCATATCT
>WQVB01000099.1 GCA_009781815.1 Defluviitaleaceae bacterium | reverse complement strand
CGGTTAGCCTAAGGCTGCTGTAGCGGGGTTTTTTGTTGGATTGAGAACCATTCCCTCCCGTCATTCCGATTTACCCATGTAGGGAATGAATTTATCCATTCCGTCTCACCTTGCTAAAGGATAGAGAGGTGCAGATTCAATAGCGGAGTGGATGAATCCACTCCCTACAAAGAGAATTGGGATGACGGTAGGGTAGTGGAGATATGAGTTTGTAGTGATTTATGGAAGAATAAGCAAAAGGGGGATACGAAAATGACAAACCAAAACTTCATCATCAGAAGAAGGAGAAGAAGAACACATCAGGCGACTGTATGTGGTGCTTTTTGTATCCTTGCTTCTTACACCCACCCTTTATAGAAGGGTAACCTAGCAAAGATATAACAAACCGCCCCTACAGCTGCCTTATGGTAGCGGTAGGGGCGGTTTTTATATATAAAATAATATCCCGCACCCGCTCATGTCATCCTAAATTTGATGGAGGCCTTCCTATATTAATTGCTTAAGGGTTAGAAATTGGTATAGGGAGATCCCGCATCAAGTGCGGGATGACGAGGAGAAGGTGTGGGATAACAAAAAAGGAGATTATCAAAATGAAAAAAGGATTAAAGAAATTTATGGTAGGTGCTTTATCAATAATGGCGGTTGGGGTTATGGCGGCGTGTGGCGGAGGGAGTAGCGATACATTGGTAGTTGCTACATCTGCAAACTTCCCTCCTTTTGGGTATCTTGCTGAGGGCGGGGGCTATGCTGGGGTAGATATGCAGCTGGCCGCATTGTTAGCTGAAGAGCTTGGCATGGAGCTTGAAATTCAAAACATGCCTTTTGCATCGGTGCTGGTGGCAACCCAAACAGGGCAGGCAGATATTGCCCTATCAGCCATGACAATAAACGACGCAAGACGTGAGAATATGAACTTTACAACACCTTATCTTGTTTCTGGTCAGGTTATCATCACCCATGTGGGCAACAACAGCTTGGATGGGATGACGGCAGAGCAAATTATAAACCACCTATACGGGGCGAGAATGGGTGCTGGCACACCTGCAAACACGGGGGCGATATTTGCTTATAACGTTATCCAGGCGGATGTGGTTAACTTTCAAGGCACGGCTTTGATGGCGGCGGGCTTGTCTCAAGGCCTTGAGGGTATAGAGTATGGCATATTAGACCACTCTGTGGCAGCTACTATGATAGCCGAGCATGAAAACCTAAAGGTGGTAGATGTGCCGCTAACCCGTGAGTATTATGGCATTGGTGTTGTGCTTGGGGATTATGAGCTTTTAGACAAGCTAAACGAAGCTTTACATACTATTTTATCTGACGGGCGATTTGATGCTGTGCTTGCACAATATGGCCTGCAACAAGATATGGGAAGATAGGGGATAGCTGATGTTTCAAAATATCTGGCAAATATTAAATGACCACCAAGAGCGGCTGTGGACCGCTCTTGGCAACACCTTGCGAATTGCCTTTTTAGGTTTTGCATTCGCATTTATCTTAGGCACTCTCATAGCCCTTGTTAGAACCAACCCAAGCAGGCACCCGTTGATGTTGGTGGCAAAGAAAATTTTAGAGGGTTATGTGTTACTTATACGTGGTTTGCCTACCACGGTGCAGATGCTTTTATGGTTTTTCCTAATTTTCCCTGTCGCACTACAGGTGAGGATGCCTGCTGTGGTCATAGCCATGATAGCTTTTAGTGTAGATGGCTCTGCCTATATCTCTGAAACCATAAGAGGGGCTGTGCAAAGCATTGATAAAGGGCAGATGGAGGCAGGGCGAGCCGCTGGGCTTACAAACTTTCAAACAATGCAAAAGGTTATATTGCCCCAGGCTTTTAGAAACGCCATACCCCAACTTGGCAATGAGTTGATTAGTATGACCAAAGGCACATCTGTTGTAGGGTGGATAACGGTGATGGACTTAACCTTTACAACCAACCTTATAGTGTCAACAACCTTTGACGTGGTTCATCCATATATCATCCTCGCTGTGTCGTATCTTATTATTGTATATATTTTGACCTTTCTCATAAAAATCTTAGAAAAGGCGGTGTTTAAGACCAATGCTTTCGGTAAACAAGCTAACAAAAACTTTTCACGGAGACGTAGTTTTAGATGAAGTATCCCTAGAAGTTAAAAAAGGCGAAAAAATAGCCATTATAGGGGCTAGCGGCAGCGGAAAGTCTACATTATTACGCTGCCTTAACATGCTTGAAACACCTACCTCTGGCCATATATATTTTCAAGGCGAGGCTTTGGGTGAGGGCAACATAAACAAAAAACGCCAAAAGATAGGCTTTGTGTTTCAAAGCTTTAACTTATTTGCCAACATGACGGTGTTAAAAAACATTACCCTTGCCCCTCTTTTGCAGCAAAAAGATGCCTCGAAAATGGAGGTAGAGGGAAAGGCTATGAAGCTTTTGTCTAAGTTTGGGCTGGCGGATAAGGCTGATGCTATGCCCAACAGCCTAAGCGGAGGGCAAAAGCAAAGGGTGGCTATTGTAAGGGCTTTGATGAACGACCCTGACATAATGCTGTTTGATGAGCCTACCTCTGCCCTTGACCCAGAGCTGGTTAAAGAGGTGCTTGATGTTATTTTAGACTTAGCCTCATCTGGCATGACAATGGTGATTGTAACCCATGAGATGAAATTCGCAAAGAATTTTGCAGATAGGGTGATTTTTATTGACAAGGGCAAAATAGCGGAAGAAAACACGCCTAAAGAGTTTTTTGAGAACCCTAAATGTGATAGGCTTAAAGAATTTTTATCAAAAGTGTTGAATTGATAGACCTTATCGTCATCCTGAGCTTGACTCAGGATCTAATTGGGGAAGGTCAATCTTAATTAAGGCATACACTATCATACATAGATCCTGAGTCAAGCTCAGGATGACGACTTAGGAAGGGTGATGAGTGTTTCGCTACAAGTCTATTGCGGACTTGTTTCGCAATCTCACTTATACCAATTACTAAAGAGCAGCAATTGCAGACCTAGAGATTGCGGATCAAGTCCGCAATGACGCTAGGGTAGAGTTTTCCAAAATGGCGAATTAGAATGACGTGGGTGTATAATGAAAACCAACAACATTATCATATTACCTCTTGACAATATAATTAGATAAATGTATAATAGAAATACAAAGTATATTTTAGTATATATCTAATTGGAGGTAAATAATATGGATTTAATGAGTTATCTACAAAAAAACAAAGAGCGTTATTTGGATGATGCTGCACGTTTTGCGGCAGAGAATAGGGAGGATGAAGCTGTTTTATCCAAGATACGTGCTAATGTGTTTGATATTTTTATGCAAACTGGCGATAAGACGGATAATGTGCTTGAATATCTACAAGCTAAATGGGAAAAGGAGAAAGCCCTTGCAGAGGAACATGGCGATGCTGCCGCTACAGCCATAGAGCAGATAAAACTGGAGACGCTACATAAAATCCAACAAGAGGTGATCCGCCATGGATGATGCTGTCAAGATTTTTAAATGCCTTGCAGATAAGTCGAGATTACTTATAATACAATCTCTTGTGCAAGAAGATATGTACACAGAACGCTTGGCGGAGCGGTTAGGGGTCTCCGCCCCGACGGTATCTTTTCATCTTAAAAAGCTGATTAATGCAGGCCTTGTGCAGGCGAGAAAAGAGCAGTATTACACCATGTATGCCGTGTGCAAAGAAGTGCTTAGCTTTAATGTGTTGGATATAATTGCAAACGAGGCGATGGATGATGAAACTGCCCAGCGAGATAAGGCTTATCGAGAAGGGGTGCTTAACGCCTTTTTCAAATATGGCAAGCTGAAAACTATACCAGCACAACTAAAAAAGAGAAAAATTGTTTTGGAAGAAATATGTAAATCATTTGAAAGCGGGCAGGATTACACCGAAAAAGAGGTTAACCTAATTATAGCTGATTTTCATGATGATTTTGCGGCATTACGACGTGGAATGATAGACTTTGGCTTGATGAAACGCAATGAAGGGGTATACCGTGTTGCGAGGGGTCAAAAATAAAATGCTAAGGAGGAAAATATGAACAACCTTTGGAAAGGACGGCAAGAGATAGGGCTTAGCGATGCAGGAAAGGCTTTTAACGACAGCATAGGCTTTGACCATGTGATGTTTGAAGAAGACATTGAAGGTAGCGTTGCCCATGCCCATATGCTTGGCCAAGTAGGCATTATATCAAAAGATGAGGCAGCCCTCATAACAAGTGAGCTTGAAAAAATTAAAGAGGATATAAAAAGTGGTGCTATTGTCATTGATTTTGACGCAGAAGATATACATACATTTGTGGAGATGGAGCTAACCAAACGTATAGGTGATGTGGGCAAAAAGCTGCATACTGCAAGGGCAAGAAATGACCAAACCGCAACCACCGCCAAGCTATATTTACGTAAAAGAGTGGCAGAGGTGCAAAAAGCCATAGCTGCCCTTGTGGGAACGATTAATGAAGTGGCGGAAGAGCATTTAGACACCATAATGCCTGGCTTTACCCATTTGCAACTGGCACAACCTATAACCCTTGCACATCATTTGATAGGGTATAACGCCATGTTGATGAGAGATTATGAGCGGATTGAGGATTGCTTGAAGAGGTTTAACACATCACCTTTGGGGGCGGGAGCTTTGGCTGGCACAACATTCCCCATCGATAGAGAGATGACAAGCCAGGCTCTAGGCTTTACCAAACCAGCTTTTAACAGCATGGATGCTATATCTGCAAGAGACCATGTTATAGAGCTGGCATCTGCTTGTGCTATCCTCATGATGCACCTAAGCCGTATGTGTGAGGATATTATAATATGGAACAATCAGCTGTTTGGCTTTATCACCCTTGATGATGCCCACTCTACAGGCTCGTCTATGATGCCCCAAAAGAAAAACCCAGATTTGGCGGAGCTTGTGCGAGGTAAAAGCGGGCGAGTTTATGGCAACTTGACGTCTCTTCTAACCATTATGAAAGGCCTTGCCATGAGCTACAATAAAGATATGCAGGAGGATAAAGAGCCTATATTTGACAGCTTGCAAACTGTGCTGCATAGCCTAGAGGTGATGAAGGGCATGCTTGGTGCTGCCTCTTTCAAT
>WQVB01000098.1 GCA_009781815.1 Defluviitaleaceae bacterium | reverse complement strand
GTTGCAGCCATCTCTGCCGGGGATGAAGAAGTAGGTGCTATGATAGCCGAGGCCATGGAGAAGGTTACAGGCGACGGGGTTATCACCGTTGAGGAGTCCAAAACCATGAAGACGGAGCTGGAGCTAGTTGAGGGCATGCAGTTTGACCGTGGCTATGTTTCGGCTTATATGTCTACCGACATGGAGAAGATGGTTGCAAACCTTGATAATCCATATATCCTTATCACTGACAAAAAAATCTCTAACATACAAGACATATTGCCAGTGCTTGAACAAATCGTGCAGATGGGTGCAAAGCTTTTGATTGTGGCTGATGATGTTGAGGGTGAGGCTCTCACAACTCTTGTGTTAAACAAGCTGCGTGGCACATTTACTTGTGTGGCCGTTAAAGCTCCAGGCTTTGGCGACCGTAAAAAAGCCATGCTTGAAGACATTGCTATCCTCACAGGCGGCAAGGTTATAACTGACGAGCTTGGGCTTGATTTGAAAGAAACCACGATGGAGATGCTTGGCCAAGCCAGCTCCGTTAGGGTTGATAAAGAAAACACCATTATCGTAGGTGGCGAGGGCGACAAAAACGCTATTAACGCCCGCATTGTGCAAATAAAAGCTCAAATTGATGACACTAGCTCAGAGTTTGACAAAGAAAAACTTCAAGAACGTCTTGCTAAGATGGCTGGCGGCGTTGCTGTTGTTAAGGTTGGAGCTCCTACCGAAACCGAACTTAAAGAAAAGAAGCTTCGCATGGAGGATGCTTTGGCGTCAACACGAGCGGCAGTTGAAGAAGGCATTGTTGCAGGTGGCGGCACAACTTACCTTCATGCCTCTAAAGAGGTTGTCAAAGTTATGGACTCCCTTGCTGGTGATGAAAAGACGGGTGCAGCCATTATCTTAAAGGCTTTGGAAGCTCCCTTGCGTCAAATCGTTGCTAATGCTGGCGGAGAAGGGTCCGTAGTGGTTAGCAAGGTTGTGGAAAGTGCTGCTGGAGTAGGCTATAACGCCTTGACGGAAGCCTATGTGCCAATGGTTGAAGAGGGCATTATAGACCCTGCAAAGGTTACCCGCTCTGCTCTTCAACATGCTAATTCTGTGGCATCAACCCTCCTCACTACCGAAAGTGTAGTGGCAGAAGTGCCTGAGCCAGAACCAACAATGCCTGCTGGTGGCGGCATGGGGATGATGTAGTGAAAATCCATTACTATTCTGGTTGGTATGATGGTGCATTGCCAACGAAATTGGCAGCATCTTTGCATAAAGACATAGTCGATAAGTCATCAATCGCAATAATTTGGGGAGCTTGGGGTATAGAAGAATATGCGAATATCGCGAAAAACCATTGGCTTGGTCCCGCAGGTATTGTTTTTGAAAAATATCATGAGGTTGACACACGAATGAGCAAAGAAGCAGCACAAGATGCGGTTAAAAACGCCTCCGCCATTTTGTTGACAGGTGGCCACACAGTACCTCAAATGGAATTTATTAAAGAATATGGGTTAGATATAGCTATTAAAGAAAGCAGTGCTTCTATTGTAATCGGCATAAGTGCAGGTGCTTACAATATGGGCAAAAAGTGTATTAGCGTGATAGATAGCAATTATGAATCTGAAGAGCGCGCTGTATATGAATGTCTCGGCCTTGATGATTTTGCTTATGAGTCTTATTTTTCACTAGAAAACAGGCGTCGCCATGCTTTGGATAGCTCAAGGTTGATTAAAGAGCATTTGTTGCCGCTTTCTGAAGAAATAGACATCTACGCAACAGGTGATGGTGCTGCTTTTCGTGTGGAAAACGGTGTAGTCCAAGTGGTGATTGGAGATGTCCATTTAATCTCTAATTCAGAGATTCATAAAATATAAAAGAGAAGGAAATGATGAAATGAGTATAATTAGACCTCCTTGCTAAAACCGAGCCCGAGGCCCTCCAAATAATTTAGTTTTGGAATTGACATAATAACTATAAATTGGAGGATTTGAAGATGTTAGAACTAAGATTGCTAAACGATGCTGACCTGCCTTTGGTGGAGGGGTGGCTAAATAAAAAACATGTTAAAAGATATTATGACGTGCCAGGGCTGTGCTCTATTGATGATTGGATACACGAAATCAAAGAGCGTCATGGTGAGTTTAGTTTTTTAACCCATTTGATTATATCCCACAAAGGCCGCCCTATTGGGTTTTGCCAATATTACAAGTGTGTAGATAGTGATGAAGATTGGGGTGCTTTGGAAGTTGAAGGCTCATATTGTATCGACTATCTTATTGGAGAAGAGGCATATCTTGGCAAAGGCTTAGGTAAAGAAAGCCTTACCAAGCTTGTTGATAAAATCTTCACCTTGCCTGATGCAAAGCGAATTGTTGCAGACTTTGACGAAAGTAACAAGGCCTCTGAAAAGGCACTTTTATCAAGCGGCTTTAAATTATTTGACAGCACGATGTATCACACTAGGTATGATCGCTACGTTATCGAGAAAGAGCAAAGGGTGTCTATAAGGCCTTATATGTCGTCAGATGAGAATGGGCTTTTTGCTATGATTGAACGTGAAGGTGTCGAGTGGACATACTATCAGGGCGAGAATCGAGCAAGATATGTTGAGGCTTTGTCGAAAGACACTCCATATCTTTTGTTTGAGGGAGATGCACTTTGCGGATATATCCGTGCCCATGATGATTTTGGCTTTGGCGTGTATGTTTTAGATTTGCTGGTGGATAAGGCCTATCGAGGTAAAGAATATGGGCGTATGCTTATAGAGCAAGTGTGCCGTGATTTTCCTAATGATACGGTTTATGTTATGAGCGATGTAAACCCATATTATGAGAAACTTGGATATGGCGTAGAAGGTACAATTTTTATTGCACAAACATGAAAATAATAACACAAACCCCGCCTTGTTATGAGGCGGGGTTTGTTGTTCGTTTTGTCTTCATTGTGAGTCTTTGGTTGAGTTTGGTTTTAAGCATGCCTCTACCTTCGTCATTGCGGACTTGACACGCAATAGACTTGTAGAGAAATGCCCTCAAGCCCTCCTAGTCGTCATCCTGAGCTTGTCTCAGGATCTATGCTTTGGTTGAGTCTTGCTTTTTAGGCGAAACTGGGTTAGTGCATAACCCGATTAAGACTATCCTGCTCCAATTAGATCCTGAGTCAAGCTCAGGATGACGTGATAGGGTGAGAGGGAATAAGATGATTTCAAGATGATTTCAAGATGGTACATGAGGTGCTACAGCAATACTCGCCCATTTTCTAATAGTTGGGTGATGCCCTTTTTATCAAAATCCTCCAAAAAAGCCATAGCGTACTTGCGGCTAACGCCCATGCGGTCTCGATATTCTTTAGTGTCTACTGGAGACTTTTCAGCGTGCATTTCGTTAAAAAGCCCAAGGGCTTTTGGGTAAAAATCTTTATGCACATAGGTTTGAGGGGTGAGGGGGATTAGGGTTTCACCCGCCACCAAAGCCTCGAAAACTTGTGCAAAAGCTTGTTTTTCTTTTTGTTGCCCTTTTGAGAATTGCTCTGCAACCTCTTTAAAGTCTGGCGGAGCAAAACCTGCATCTATGTAGATTTTTAGCACCTTCTCTTGAATTTTATCATGGTGGCTAGATGCGGCAATTTTAAAATCTATATGAGCAACCACATCAGCTTGGGGGCATTTTATCATCTTCATATCCACCAAAGCCGCCAGCACTTGGTCTCTAAAGCTTTGGGCGGCTTCAGGCAAAAGGCGAGATATAAGGTCTAAAGGCGGCATGCCTTGCTGTAAAGGGTTGGCTGCATGGTGATGATTTAGGATAGTTTGAGCCTTTTGCCCTAATGTTGCCAAGTGGTTTTTATGGCATATTTGCCCCTTTAGACTTATTAAGACCTTATCTGCCATTAAGGTTTGTAGGGCATTGTCAAAGCCCGTCTCTTGATGAAAATAGATATTCTTAACATAATCCGCCCTGGGAAAGGCTGGGCTGTGCTTGGCAAAAGCCGCCTCCACCTTCTCAACAAGGCTACCCTTTTCCATAATAGCAAAGCGGGCTTTTGCCTCGTTTTTTTGCACCCGCTTCATGCGGTGTCCAATAGGGTCTAAAATCACGCCGCCGCCAACAGTTTCAAGGGGGGAGTAAAAACGAAGCACAAAGCGGTCGCCTATATTGACGGATAGGGGTTCTTCAAGGCGAAGTTGTCCATAAGCTTCATCACCTGCCTTTAGCACCACCTCATCAAGCAAAACAAGGTTACACAAAACATCCCTCGTGCCGTGGTAAAGGTGCAGGCGGGTGTTGTTTTTGATTTCACGAGCAAAATCTTTGTCGATTTTGATGGCAATGTCTATGAGGCTTGTGGTTTCAAGGGTTTTAGGGGCCGCTATCCAGTCGCCCTTTGCCAAATCACTCACCTTTAGACCAGCCACGTTCAAAGCCACACGCTGCCCTGCATAAGCAACCTCAGCCTCCTCACCATGGACTTGTATGCGGCGGGCTTTTGAGGTTAACCCGCTAGGGAAAATCTCCACCTCATCACCAAGCTTTAACGTGCCTTCAATCAGCGTACCCGTTACAACCGTGCCAAAGCCATCCATTATAAACACCCTATCCACAGGCATGCGAAAGGGGGCTTGCAGGTTCTTCTCGGGGGATTCTTCAAGCATCTCAAATATTTTGCTACGCAATTCATCAATACCTTGCCCGCTATAGGCAGAAACTGGCATGATAGGGGCATTTTCTAAAAAGCTACCAGCCAGCTCCTCTTCAATATCAAGAGTTACAACCTCAAGCCAGTCAGCCTCTACAAGGTCTATTTTGTTGATAACCACAAGGCCTCGAGAGATACCAAGCATCTTCAAAATAGCTAGATGCTCCCTAGTTTGTGGCATAACGCCCTCATCAGCTGCGATTACAAGCATAGCAAGGTCTATACTGCCAGCCCCTGCAAGCATATTACGCACAAATTTTTCATGACCTGGCACGTCTATAATGCCTGCCTTGCCCCCGCCTGGAAGGGCAAGGTGAGCAAAGCCAAGCTCAATGGTGATGCCTCGCTTTTTTTCTTCTTTTAGTCTATCCGTCTCTTGCCCTGTCAAGGCTTTTATAAGCAATGTTTTGCCGTGGTCTACATGGCCTGCCGTGCCTATAATTGCGTTATT
>WQVB01000097.1 GCA_009781815.1 Defluviitaleaceae bacterium | reverse complement strand
ATATATTTTGTGCCGTTGGTGGCGTTAAATTGCCTATTGGTGGCACTGGGGTGATGGGGGTTGTTGTAACACGAAGCTGCCTTGCAGTCGGATTCCAATGGATTGTTCCGAAATGCTGTGCCACATCATCTATACGCACAACGGTGCGTCCGTTAATGTTGTAGCTGTGGATAGGCAACAGCCCAGAGCCTGTTCTAACATGGGTTACAATATCTGTATGAAGAAAAGGAAAGGCTATGCTGCCTATAGGTGCAAGGTTAGCTGGCACATGTTGAGGCTGTAATATAGAAGCGCCCCTGTTGATTTCTAGTGTGCGTGCTGTAGGGTTCCAATGTACGGCAAAGCCATATGCTGCTAGCTCTTCTGCTACAACATACGTCCACCCGCCTATGTTGTAACCCATGATTTGAACATCGTCGATAAATACTCTAATATCAGTATTTAAAACATTACCGAGCACATCCCCGACTCTTAAATTGTTTGCATGTGTTTCTGATGTTTTTGTCATAGTTATGCTGCAAACAACCACAGCCATAACTAGCATGATTTTTGTGATGATGCTAATACTTTTCTTTTTCAATGTGATTCCCTCCTAAAATGTTTTGGTTTTATGTGATACTATATTATCGATGAAATATCTCATCGACTCTTCTCACTAATAATACCACCAAAACTCATAAAAAGTTTATAAGTTTTCAAAAAAACAATAATTGAAACTGTTTTGTAACTTGGCGGAAACATTAAACAACCCCTTCTGTAGAATTTTTTTATTTTTTTCGACAAAAGGGGTTGACAAAGGGCGGTTGCTCCTGTATAATATCTCGTTAAGTCTATAAGTTTTTTAAGAAAAAATTAAAGAGGAGAAAAGAGCATGACAACCCATCTTATTTTAGAAAATGGAACAGTGTTTACAGGTCAGGGCTTTGGTGTTTCTGCTGATGTTATTGGTGAAGTTGTTTTTACAACTAGCATGACGGGCTATTTAGAAACATTAACAGACCCTAACAACTTTGGTCAAATAGTTGTTCAAACATTTCCGCTAATTGGCAATTATGGTGTTATCCCATCTGATTTTGAATTTGAAAGCGTTACCCCAAAAGCATATATTGTTAGACATTTGTGTCAAGTTCCTTCTAATTTTCGTAGCGAAGGTAAACTTGACACTTTTTTTGTGGAGAAAAACATTGTGGGCTTAAGCGGCATTGATACAAGACAGCTTACAAAAATCATCCGCAGGAATGGTGTGATGAAGGGTGTTATAACCACAAAAGACCCAAGCACCATAAACCTTGAAAACGTGAAGGCATATGAGGTTAAAGACGCTATCGCAAGCGTTAGCCGAAAAGCGACCGTGATAGAGGGCGAGGGCAGCAAAAAAATTGCCGTGTTAGACTTTGGCACAAAAAGAAGCCTCTTAAACCACCTAAATGCCCTTGATTGTCAAATACATATTTTCCCTCATGATGCTACGGCAGGGGAGATATTAGCCATTAACCCTAACGGTATAGTTTTAACCGACGGGCCAGGCAACCCAAACGCCCCAGAAAATGCAGGCATAATCAACACAATAAAGGAGCTAAACGCTAGTGGCGTGCCTATTTTTGGCGTGTCTTTAGGGCATCAGCTGCTGGCTTTGGCAAATGGGTATGAAGTTGAAAAAATGAAGTTTGGCAACCGAGGGGGCAACCAAGCTGTAAAAGAGATAGAAACAGGCAAGGTGCTAATAACAAGCCAAAACCACGGGTATGCGGTAGTTGGCAAAGAAGACACATGGTCTTTTGTTAACATAAACGACGGCAGCTGTGAGGGTATAGATTATGGCAGCTCCTTCTCGGTGCAGTTTAGCCCTAGAGCATACCACAAAGCCCTTGACACCACTTTCTTGTTTGAAAAATTCGTAGCACGTATGGAAGGGAGAAAAAACTAATGCCACTAAACAAAAACCTTAAAAAAGTAATGCTTATAGGCTCTGGGCCTATTGTTATTGGTCAGGCTGCCGAGTTTGACTATGCAGGCACCCAAGCTTGCCGAGTGCTGCGTGAAGAGGGCATAGAGATAGTTTTAGTAAACTCTAACCCAGCAACAATTATGACAGACGGCAACATGGCCGAAAAAATATATATAGAGCCTTTAACTATCGAGACTTTAGAGCGTATTATAGAGATTGAGAAGCCAGACGGCATCTTATCAGGCCTTGGCGGGCAAACAGGCTTGACCCTTTGCATGAAGCTTGCTAAAAGCGGCTTTTTAGACAAAATGGGCGTAAAGCTTTTAGGCTCCTCCCCCGAAACAATCGACAAGGCGGAGGATAGGCAAATCTTCAAAGACACAATGGAGGCTATCGGTCAGCCTTGCATACCAAGCCGCATAGCCCACACCCTTGAAGAGGCTCTTGCTGCCGCTAAAGAGATAGGCTACCCCGCTGTTGTTCGCCCTGCTTTTACTTTAGGCGGCACGGGAGGCGGCATTGTAGACAATGAAGAGCAAATGATAGAAACCGCCACAAATGGCTTAATGTTATCGCCTATCAGCCAAATCCTCGTAGAAAAATCTATCAAAGGGTGGAAAGAGATAGAGTTTGAGGTAATGCGTGATGGTGCAGGCAATGTGCTTGCCCTATGCCCTTTGGAGAATTTTGACCCAGTTGGCGTGCATACTGGCGATAGCATAGTTGTAGCACCTACCATAACCCTTGCTGAGCCTGAGTTTCAAATGCTACGCAATGCCTCTTTAGAGATTGTAGAGAGCCTTGGGGTTGAGGGGGGTTGTAATGTTCAGCTTGCTCTTAACCCAGATAGCTTTGAATATGCGGTTATTGAGGTAAACCCTCGTGTTAGCCGCTCATCTGCCCTTGCTAGCAAAGCTACGGGCTACCCTATAGCTAAAGTTTCAACAAAAATAGCTATTGGCTACACTTTAGATGAGATTAAAAATGCGGTTACAGGCACTACATATGCAGCTTTTGAGCCAAGTATCGACTATGTGGTGATAAAGCTGCCTAAATGGCCTTTTGATAAGTTTGTATATGCTCAAAAAGAGCTTGGCACCCAAATGAAGGCCGCAGGCGAGGTTATGGCTATAGGCTCTACCTTTGAGGAGGCCTTGCTTAAGGCTGTGCGTGGGGCAGAGCTAGGCATGAAAGACCTTAACCTGCCACGCCTAAAAAGCAAAACCGACGAAAGAATCAAGGAGATGCTAGAAACCGTAACCGACCAGCGGTTGTTTGTGGTGTATGAGGCTATTAAACGAGGCATGACAATAGACCAAATACACGATATCACTAAGATTGATAGATGGTTTTTAAATTGCTTGCTAAACATCTCAAAAAATGAAGATAAAGATATGACAAAAGATTTAGTATACAAGACGGTAGACACCTGTGCTGGTGAGTTTGAGGCTGCCACACCTTATTTTTACAGCACCCAAGATGGTGTTGAAAACGAGGCATTGTCTTTTGTGGAGAATAGCAAAAAAGAGCGTATCATAGTGCTTGGTAGCGGGCCTATCCGCATTGGGCAGGGCATAGAGTTTGACTATGCGTCGGTTCATTGTGTGTGGGAGCTAAGAAACATGGGTTATGAGGTTATTGTTATAAACAACAACCCATCTACCCTCTCCACAGACTTTGACACGGCTGATAGGTTATATTTTGAGCCGCTGTATATAGATGATGTGATGAATGTGATAAACCTTGAAAAGCCCATAGGTGTTATGGTTGCTTTTGGCGGCGGCACGGCTATAAAGCTTACAAGGCAGCTTCACGATAGGGGCGTGCGTATTTTAGGCACAAGTGCTGACAGCATCGACATTTGTGAAGATAGAGACCGCTTTGACGCCATGCTTGAAAAGCTTGAGATAAAACGCCCGAAAGGTGCTGGCGTGTTTACAAAAGAAGAGGCGTTAAAAGCCGCACAAAGCCTTGGCTACCCCGTTGTCATCCGCCCTAGTTATGTTTTAGGTGGGCAAAACATGATTATCGCCCATGAAGATTGCGACGTGGAAGAGTATATGGATATTATCCTCCAAAACAAGCAAGATAACCCTATCTTAGTAGACAAATACCTTAAAGGCATTGAGATTGAAGTTGATGCTATTTGTGATGGTACAGATGTTCTACTACCTGGCATTATGGAGCATATAGAGAGTGCAGGCGTCCATAGTGGGGATAGTATAGCGGTTTACCCTGCAATTAACTTGACGGATGAGATAAACACCAAGCTTTATGAGATAACCCGCAAAATATGCAAAGAGCTTAATGTAAAGGGGCTTGTAAACATTCAATATGTTTTGCATGGTGGGGAGGTTTATGTTATAGAGGTAAACCCTCGTGTAAGCCGCACCGTACCCTATTTAAGCAAGGTTACGGGCATCCCTATGTGTTCTTTGGCTACTAAAACAGCTATGGGGGTGAGCTTGCAAAGCTTGGGCTATACAAGCGGCATTGCACCTTTGCAAAAGCATATAACCGTTAAGGTGCCTGTGTTCTCATTCCAAAAGCTGACAGACCTTGACACCCACCTAGGGCCTGAGATGAAGAGCACAGGCGAGGTGCTTGGCATAGGGCGTGATTTGCAAGAGGCCTTGTTTAAAGGCTTGAGTGCCGCATACTACTCTATGAAAAAAGACGGCGGCGTTATCATAACCGTAACGGAAGATGATAGAGAGGCTATATTGCCAGTTGCTAAAAAGTTTGCAGATATGGGCTTTAAGCTCTACGCTACTGACGGCTGCTCGGGCTTTTTCCGCCAGCATGGGCTGGATAGTATAGTTGTAGATAAAATCCACGAGAACCCTAACAACAATATATCAACAAAGCTTGAAAGTGGCGAGATAAGCTATCTTATCTCTACATCCACAGCAGGCAGAAACCCAGCTATGGATGCCACGAAAATGCGTCGCAAGGCGAATATGCTTGGCATCACCTGTTTAACGTCGGTAGACACGGCAAATGCCCTTGTAGATAGCTTGCAAAGTGGCTATACACAGGCTAACACGCAGATAATTGATGTAAATACTTTGGAGATTGTGAAGTAGGTAATCTTTACCCCTTATCGTCATCCCAATCCCCCTAGTCGTCATCCTGACCCACTCCTAGTCGTCATCCGAAGCCTCTCCTAGTCGTCATCCTGAGCTTGACTCAGGATCTAACTGGAGCAGGGCAGGCTTAGTT
>WQVB01000096.1 GCA_009781815.1 Defluviitaleaceae bacterium | reverse complement strand
GTAAAAAGTGTAGCCAAGGTGCCACCCGGATTTGAACCGGGGGTGATGGAGTTGCAGTCCACTGCCTTACCACTTGGCTATGGCACCAAAAAGATAGAGACTAGATGCTAGAGACTACACACTAGATAGCACATCTCTAGCATCTAGTGTCTAGCATCTAGTCTCTAGAATTGACCCGTAAGGGATTCGAACCCTTGTTACCGCCGTGAAAGGGCGGTGTCTTAACCCCTTGACCAACGGGCCACAAAATGGTGTTGTTATAGCAACAAGGGATATTATAAACCAGTTTGGAAGATATGTCAAGGTTTTTTTAAAAATATTTTGAATTTTTTTTAGATGTGTGCTATAATGATTTTTAACTAGGCCTGTTGGATGATTGCTTTCGTCGGATTTTTGAGCCTTATGGTTTGGTTTACGCTAGGCAAGGGAAGCTTGACAAAGCCCTAACGGGGCAGCGGAATGTGGGTCGAAAACCTGGCGGAATGGAATTATCCAACATGCTCTGAGCTCAAATTGACTTTAGAAGGAGAGGTAGTATATGTCTTTAAAAATTAAAAACGACCTTGGCACAATAAGCATTAACAGCGGAGTTGTAGCTAGGATTGTAGGCCTTGCGGCTATGGAGTGCTATGGCGTTGTTGGCATGGCATCAAAAAGTGCAAAAGACGGTATTGTCCAGTTGCTTAGAATAGAAAACTTTACAAAAGGGTTAAAGTTAACTGTTGATAATAACCGCCTTAACATAAGCCTGCATATTATTGCAGAATATGGCACAAATATAACAGCCATATGCGAGTCTCTAATCTCTGCGGTAAAATATAGAGTTGAAGACACTTGTGGAGTAGAAGTGGGCGATATTAATATTTTTGTAGAAGGGTTGAGAATAAACAATGTCTAGCAGTTTGATGAAATTAGATGGTGCGATGTTACGCAAGATGATTATTTGCGGTGCAAACAAATTAGTTGAAAATAAAGAGAGAATAAACGCTTTAAACGTGTTCCCCGTGCCTGATGGTGATACAGGTACAAACATGACCATGACGGTGCTGGCCGCCGCAAAAGAGGTGGCGTCTCTTGATGCTGATGATACTTTTTTGGTGTCTAAGGCAGCAGCAAGCGGTGCTTTGAGAGGCGGCAGGGGCAACTCTGGCGTTATATTTTCTCAATTTTTTCGTGGCTTTTCTAAAGGTTTAGAGGGCGTGGATGCTATCGGCACAAGGGAGCTTGCGGCCGCTTTTGACAAGGCATCTCAGCTAGCTTATAAAGCTGTTATGAGGCCTCAAGAAGGCACTATACTCACCGTTGGACGCCATATGGCGGAGGTTTCAAGAAGCATTGCTAAAGAAACAAATGATATAGAGCTGTTTGCCAAAAAAGTAATAGAAGAGGGGCGTATAATATTAGCACAAACCCCTGAGATGCTGCCTGTGCTTAAGCAAGCTGGCGTTGTAGACTCTGGCGGAGAGGGCTTGGTGGTCTTTTTAGAAGGGGCTATGGAGGGCGTGTATGCCACAAACCCCCAAATTGTTGAAGAAAGCAAGGGCGGAGGAACCGTTGATATAACGGATTTTTCTGTTTTTGATGTAATAAACCCTGAAGACATTACCTTTGGATATTGCACAGAGTTTTTTATACATACCACGACTTTTTCGGATGGTGATAAAAACACTTTTGTAGCATATATGGAAAGCATGGGGGATTCTGTCGCTATTGTAAGTGATGATGAGATTGTAAAGGTGCATGTGCACACAGACAACCCAGGGGCTGTTATGGAATATGCCATGAAGCACTATGGCCCGCTAGATGCAATAAAAATAGACAACATGCGTTTACAACATGCTGCCCTTGACGGTACAAGCGAGCCTGCGGGAGACAAAAAGCCTATAGGCGTGCTTGCCATAGCCTCTGGTGTTGGCTTTAAAGAGATTTTTGCTGACCTTGGTGCAGATTATGTTATAGAAGGCGGCCAAACCATGAACCCTTCGGCGGAGGATATAGCTCTAGGCATCAAAAAAGTGCATGCTGATAGCGTTATTGTTCTTCCAAATAACAAAAACATAATCTTAGCCGCTGGGCAGGCTGTGGACCTTTGTGAAGATGGTGTGAAGGTGTCTATAATCGAGACTAAAACCATGCCCCAAGGTATAGCTTGTATGATGAACTACCTGCCTGAAAACGACACAGAAAGCAACCTTGAAGAAATGAAGGCAGGCATGGCAGAGGTAACCACAGGAAGCATAACATTAGCTGTGCGAGACACCGAAATTGAAGACCAGGTTGTAAAGCAGGGCGACTATATAGGCATTTTAGAAGGTAAGATTGTATCCAGCAACCAAGAGCTTGCAACCACCGCCAAAGAGCTGATAAACGCCATGATGGGTGCGGCTAAAAACTGTGATATTTTAACGATTTTTGCTGGCGTGGATGCTAAAGAAGACAACACCACCTTCATTGAGGAATATATTGCCGAAAACTATGCAGATTGTGAAGCATCTAGCATTGATAGTGGGCAAGGTGTGTATGAGTATATTTTCTCTTTGGAGTAAATTAGATCTATTGCGGATCACCCCCTAACCGTCATCCCAATTCTCTTTGTAGGTAATGAATTTATCCATTCCGCTATCAGGTCTGCACCTCTCTATCTTTCAGCAAGGTAAGACGGAATGGATAAATCCATTCCCTACAGGGGTAGATAGGGATGACGTGAGTGCAGGATGACGAGTGGGGATTATACCTCCACACGTCATTGCGGACTTGATCCGCAATCTCACTACACTAATTGCACAAAGAAGGGATGTTGCCCATCCCTCTTGGAGAAAACTAATGCTTTTAACCGATAGCGTTGCAAAATTAAAAAGCGTTGGAGAAAGTCGCCTTGCGGCTCTAAACCTTATGGGGATAGAGACAATAGGCGACCTTTTAGAATTTTTTCCACGAGATTATATGGATAGAAGCAAGATTTCAACGGTGGCGGAGCTTTATGAGGGGCAGCTAGCCACTATTTTAGTGTCTCCGACTGGCAACCCTCAATATCGCCAAATGTCGCCAAAGCGTAGCGTTACGAAGATTTATTTTAAAGACAACACAGGGCAGCTAGCTATTTCGTGGTTTAACCAGCCCTATATGCAGGGCAACTTTAAAGCGGGCGAGAGTTATTATATCTCAGGCAAGGTTGTGTGGGGCAGTTTTGGCTTGTCTCTTGAAAATGTGGAGTATGAGCGTTTTGTTGACGGTGAGGAGTTGTCTGCTGGGCGGATTGTGCCTCGCTATCGTTTGTCTAGCGGGCTTACGCAAAAGGTTTTTAGAAGCTTAATTCACCAAGCTCTTGCCGAGACAAAAGGTCAATTGCAAGACTTTTTGCCTGATATAATTTTAGACAGCCAAGGCCTTTGCCAGCGAAGCTTTGCCATAGAGAACATACACTTCCCCCTATCGGGTGAGGATTTTTATGAGGCACGAAAGCGGCTTGTTTTTGAGGAGTTGTTTTTGCTACAGGCGGCTTTGATAGCCGCCAAGGGCTTTTTACGACATAAGGTTGATGATAGCAAAATCATCACTAATGTAGATTTGCAGCCAGTTTTAAGCTTGTTGCCTTTTGAACTTACAAAAGACCAAAACAAGGTTGTGAGTGAGATTGTGAGTGATTTGACATCAGGCTATGCTTTAAACCGCCTATTGCAGGGTGATGTAGGCAGCGGTAAAACGGCTATCGCCATGTTAATGTGCTACCTAGCCGTTGTAAATGGCGGGCAAGCCGTGGTTATGGCTCCCACCGAGACCTTAGCAAAACAGCATTTTGAAGGCTTCACCAAGCTTTTTAACCAGCTAGGCATTACTTGCGGTTTGCTTTGTGGCTCACAAAAAGCTAAAGAAAAGAGGGAGGCAAAAGATGGTGTTGCACGTGGAGCAATCCAAATAACCATTGGCACCCACGCCCTTTTGCAAGAAGATGTAGAGTTTAAAAACCTTAGCCTTGTCATCACAGACGAGCAACACCGCTTTGGCGTGCGGCAGCGGGCAACCCTTGGCGAAAAAGGGCAACACCCCCATATATTAGCCATGACGGCAACGCCCATCCCCCGCTCTTTGGCCATGGTGCTTTATGGTGATATGGACATCTCTACAATTAGAGAGATGCCCCCAGGCAGGCAAATTATAGACACATATAGCGTTACAAGGGCATATCACCCTCGCATTTTTGAGTTTATCCGCAAAGAGATTGAGAAGGGTCATCAAGCCTATATTATTTGCCCCTTGATAGCTAAGGATGAGGACGAAGAGGCTGGGGTTCAAGCCCGCAATGACAAGAAAAAAGAGCTTACACAAGTTATGAAATTTGCCCAAGAGCTTGCAAGTGGTGTTTTTTCAGATATTACATTGGGTATACTTCATGGTAAAATGAAAGCTGGCGAAAAGGCCGCCGTTATGGAAAGTTTTGCAAAAGGCGAAACAAAAATTTTGGTGTCTACAACCGTGGTGGAGGTGGGCATAAACGTGCCAAACGCCACTATCATCATGATAGAAAATGCCGAGCGTTTTGGTATATCACAGCTGCATCAGCTGCGTGGTCGTGTAGGGCGAAGTGATAAAAAGTCGTATTGTGTGCTGGTTACCGATAGTAAGAATGAGGTAAGCAAAAAGCGTATGGAAGCTATGACAAAAAGCAACGACGGCTTTGTTCTCTCTGAGCTTGACCTTGAGATTAGAGGGCCTGGGGAGTTTTTTGGCACATCTCAACATGGCTTGCCTACCTTGATGCTGGCCAATTTGTATAAAGACACAGAGGTGCTTGCAGCCGCTAGAGAGGCGGTTTTGAAGATGTTTGAGGATGATGGGGGCGAGATTAAACACAACCCCCTTAAAATAAAAATCAAGGCATTGCTTGGCAAGATGCAAAATATTTCGTTGTAGAGTAGGCACGCCCGATTTTTCGCCCCTCCACTCCCACCCTACGTGCTATGTAGAGTATAGTGCAATGCTCGCCCTCTTAGCCTTCTGTCTGCGACAGCAGGCAGAGCAAGGCCACCCCGTGGAGGGGCGAAAAATCTCATCAGTACTTTGATTAGAGTGCTTCGTCTCTTAATGTTGCAGTATCTCTCTAGAACTTGTTGAGCTTATGCTTACGTTATTCTAATTTGCCATTTTGGGGCACTCTGCCCTTGGGCCTGCCCCGTGCTTGGTATGGGGAGATTGCGTATCAAGTCCGCAATAGACTTGTTGCGAAATTAATACTTCCCTCCGTCATGCCGTACTATCCTAGTCGTCATCCTGAGCTTGACTCAG
>WQVB01000095.1 GCA_009781815.1 Defluviitaleaceae bacterium | reverse complement strand
CGATCAAGGTCGTGTCTTTTTTGTTGCTAAAAAACAAACATTTCATTTGGAGGAAGTATATGATTAACAAAGAAACTTTTAATGCTATATTTGAAAAAGCAAAGGGTTACAAATACTCATCGATGAGTTATATTGATTTTGAAGATTGCGAAAGCTGCGAGATTTTGCACGAGGGGGACGATTTCATCTTAATGCAAGACAAAAGCAAAAGCCCCTATATGCTACATTATGCCGCAAATGATTTTGGAGCTTCGCTAGAAGCAATCGCCAAGCTAACAAGCAAATTACGCATACATTTTGTGCCTAAAGAGCATAAGCAAAGCCTAGTTGAGATGGGCTTTAAAGAATGGGGAGAGTATGCCGATTTTTGGAATGTAGACTTGGTGGAGACGGCATCACACTTTAGCGACCTAGACCAAGCACAACACCTTAACCTAGATGAGTGTGAGATAGCCTCTACCGTAACAAAAAGCTGCATGTTGCAATCTAGGGGTTTTGAAGGCTGCCCACCTGAGTTTTATAAAGAATGGCTAAATGACGGCAACCATATAATAACAGCCCGCCAAGGGTCAGAGATAGTGGGCGTTTGCTCCATTTCGATTTATAACGAAGGCACAACCCTTTGGATTAAAGAAATAGCCACAGACCCAAAGTATCAAGGCTTAGGGTTTGGCAAAAAAATGCTAGAGCAAGCCATCGCTTTTGGTGTTAAAAACGGAGCAGTTAAGGGCTTTTTAATGGCTGATATATTAAACAAAAACGCCATAGGCCTCTACAACAAATACGGCTTTTATGCCAAAAATGATGATAGTGAGCTTCAAATGATAAAAGAATAATTGTAATTTAAAACGGCGTAGTTTTATCTACGCCGTTTTAAATGTTGATGCCCTTGGCTGAGCCCGATTTTAGGCGAAGCTTGGCTTTAAGCGAAGCTTGATTCAGGATGCCCTTCCTTGCCAAGATGTGTAGACCTGTAGAGAAATGACCCCAAGCTCCCCTATTGCGTCATCCTGAGCTTGACTCAGAATCTAATTGGAGAAGGACACAGCCCTAAATTAAGGTATGCACTATCCCACATAGATCCTGAGTCAAGCTCAGGATGACGACTAGGAGGATGATAGGTGTTTCGCTACAAGTCTAATGGTAATCAGGGGGTTTTGTTGTTTTTGGTGCTTTATCTACACCGTTTTTTTACACCTATTATTAAGATTATAGCAAAAGCTAGCACTAATGATGAGCCAAGTAGCACCCAAGGCAATATATTTGCATTTGGTGGGGCTATATCTTCTTCAGGCTCTATATCCTCAATTATGCTGACGGGCGGCTCGACACTTTCTTTTATGGCCCACAAGGGCATCCCCATTTCATTCACAAAGCTCCCAAAATAATCGTATTCATGGGTTATAAATGGTCTATCTCCAGAGTCGCTATATACAATATCCCCCGTGGTTATATCAAAAATATATGTGATGCCATCAACCGTCTCTACAGTTAGCTTATTGTTGGCCGCATCAAAGTACCTGCTCCCCCAACGCTCCCAAGATGCCATAGTTACGCTATATGTTACCATGGTCATGTCTCTTACTAGCTGGTCTATCCTATAGCTCCTTATCAATATGCCGTCTTCAAAAAATCCCAACGCCGCAACTTGAGATGCCGTGGGTCTAAAAACTAAATATCTCAAGTCTTTTGAGAATATAAAGTTTGAAGCACTCTCGCCCATTACGGGCAGGTTTTCTATAGAGTATATCTTCTCTCCATCTTCATACACTCTAGCATATGCTGGCCCAAGCCCTTCAGCAGGGGGGTTCCACCTAAAAACCCTTGTGCCATCTTCTGACCATATCTCAAAATCCTCAGGCGACATAAAAGAGTCTCCATAGGCTAGGTTGCTAAAGGATATGACAGCCACAACCAAAGCCACCATCATCAACACTTTTCTGATTAATTTTTTCATAATAATAATCACCCCAAAAAAGTAGACGCATATTCACCCACTTTTGTTTCAACTAAGATAAATTCTCATACTCCTCCAAAAAATTGTCAACTACAATACATCAAATTCATATTGTGTTGTATAGCTATTCAACTCAAAAACACCCACACTTCCACGGTCTTTTTGCCCTAATGCATCGCATAAAAAATCTTATGCACCTATAGTGCACTGCGATTTTTCATGCTTCGCCTTAGAGCAAAAATCCTCGTGGATGTGTAGGCATTTTTAAGTTAAACAGCTATAGGTTGGAGGTGAGTTTTATGAGAAGAATTTATAATAGGCAAAAAGCCGTAGAGTATGCACAAAAATGGGCATTAGCACGCAACCCACATTTTTATAATTTTGATAGCATGGAGGGAGACTGCACAAACTTTGTCTCTCAATGCCTTTATGCTGGCGGCTTGCCTATGAATTATAAAAAAGATGGAGGGTGGTATTATGCTTCCATCAACGATAGAGCCGCCGCTTGGTCAAAGGCGGAGTGTCTATACAAATTTTTAACCACCAACAAATGCACGGGGCCAAAGGCGAAGGTCAAGCCCTTAGAAGAAGCTCAAATAGGCGATATTATACAAATATCTTATGATGGAAAAAGCTTTGCCCATAGCCTTTTTGTGGTGTCCATCGCTCCCATCTTGGTTAGCTATCATTCTGAAACAAATGCACAAAACGCCCTCTTTAACCCATATGTCTGCAAAGAATATAGGTTGCTTGCCATAAAATAGTATTTGTGATATACTATATACAAACACCATTAAAAACTAAGGAGAGAATTTAAAAATGAAGAGGAAATTTTTATTGTTTTTTGTAGCTATAGCAAGCCTTATGATGTTGATAGGTTGCGGCGTGAGGGAAGAAGAATACATCCCTCAAGAGCCTGAGCTAACAACAGTTGCACAAGAGCCTAAAGAAAAATATGAAGAGTATTATGAAGAAGAAAAAGAAGAGTATACATCAGGCATACACGGTCTTTTGTCTTATGTAGAGTATAACAATAACCGTGTGTATATTTTTGGCTCTATGCACCTTGGCAACCCATACTTCTTCCCCCTGGCTGATGTGGTTGAAGACGCTATGGAGAGAGCCGAAGTTTTTGTGTTTGAAATAGACCTTAACGAAATGTTGAGCGAAGAAGGCATAATGCTGGCTATGCACCACATGTTTTTCCCTCATGGAGAGAGCTTGCAAACGTTTTTGCCAGCAGATGCCTATGAACATTTTTTAAGGGTTATCGAGACCTTCCCTAATGTGGTGGCACTTTTTGGACCCATGCTTGAAATGATGACGCCTATGGCTATATCTACCCTCCTCGTGGCAGATATAATGGAGGAGCTAGGCATTTATGAAGATTATAGTGTAGATTTTTATGTGCATAGCTTTGCCACCCTTTATAACCGCCAAATCTTTGGCCTTGTGCCTTTAGAGCAAGAGCTAGACGCCTTGTTTAACGTGCCTTTTGATGTATCTCTAGCCATTATAGAGAGCCTAGTGTCAAGAGAAGAAATGCTTGCATACACCTACGAAATGCAGCTGGCTCAAGCTTATTTTTATCAAGATATAGAGCTTTTGACATATATTTTAAATGCCGAAACAGACCTTGAAGATGCCTACAACCTGCACACAGCTCTAATCATGCCTCAACGTACAGCTCAATTTGCAAGCCAAATTGACTATCTATTAAGAAACACCCAAGAGCCTACAACGTTCTTTGTAACCATAGGCATCGGGCATTTAATAGGCATTGGCGAAGATGCGGCAAGTGTTTTTGAAGTTTTAGGAGATTTAGGGCATACAGCTACAACCCTTTGGAATTAATAGCACGCAAAAAGGGCTTATCTCAAGCCCTTTTAGACGATACAGCGTCATCCCGTGCTTGACACGGGATCTAATTGGAGAAGGGCAGGCTTAGTTGGGTATGCGCTATCCCACATAGATCCTGAGTCAAGCTCAGGGCACGTCATTCCGATTTGCTTTACAAAGTAGAGCAAATCGACCGTCATCCCCAACTTGATTGGGGATCTCACTATACTAATTTATCAAAGGTAAGCAAGTAATGCTAGGGAGATCCCCAATCAAGTTGGGGATGACGATAAGTGAGCTTCTTCAAGATATCAAATCTGACTAGGAAGACTTTGTCGCTTTTGGTGCTTTGTCTTCATGCAAAAAGGGCTTATCGCAAGCCCTTTTTATTTTGCTCTAATCATATCTTTGTTGATAAATTCACTATCATACATCACCCTAGCGTTGGATTGTTTAATGGTTTTTCTCTCCACCTCAACCCCTGTTTGCTTGTCTATAACCCGCCTGATGATTTTGTTTCTCCTAAAATATGTATTATCTACCTCCACAAAATGTGCATCTTCTTCCCTTATTTTGTAGCTAAAGGGTTGATGGTCTGATGCCCTTATCTCTCCACAAAGGTGGGTATCTGTTGTGTAGGTAATGAGCTGAAATGTAGATGCTGTGTTGTTTTTAAAGCGATAGTCTAAATAATTATACATGATGGAAGTGCCTGATCCAAAAGGCACTTGCCTTCCATAATCTGGAAACATATCAATGCCATCATGGTGGTGATGCTCCACAATATCGAGAGGGCTATGCAGCACAAGCCAATGTAGCAAGTTGGTAAACTGGCACATGCCGCCGCCAACACCTTTTGAGGGCGAGCCTGAAGATATCACCATGCCCTCTTTATATCCCTTAGATCTTTTGCAATCTCCAACCAAACTCCAAAAAGAAAAGGTTTCGCCAGGTTTTATCAAGATGCCGTTTATTTTCGGGGCGGCTATGGAGAGGTTAGTTGCCTTGTTTTCTTGCAAATCCATATCCACATTGCCCAGCTTTCGTCTTATGAGGGAGCTGTGTTTATACAAAACAATGGGCAGCTCTCCTCCTTTTGTTTTGGCGAATTTGACTTTTTTAAAAAAATCCCTAACTCGTCTTAAAATACGCAACCTTCTAACAGAGATAGCATATGTAAACGAGTTTATTTCACAAAACAACCTTCGCCCCATTCGCACCCTCCCGCTAATTCGCCAAAAGGCGTTGCTCTTCTTCTTTTTTAAACTGCTTGGTGTACAAGCCGTGATAGTGGCCCTTCTTTTGCATCAACTGCTGGTGGCTGCCCTCTTCTAAAATGCGACCTTTGTCTATAACCAATATGCGGTCTGCCCCTCTAATGGTTGACAAGCGGTGTGCAACGATGAAACTGGTGCGACCTTCAAGTATGTTATAGATGGCCTTTTGCATCTTTGTTTCCGTCTCCGTGTCTATTGACGCTGTGGCCTCATCCAGCACAAAAATG
>WQVB01000094.1 GCA_009781815.1 Defluviitaleaceae bacterium | reverse complement strand
TGGGGGATGCTCCGACTTTTTTTAATCCCTCTTAAAATTTGAGCTTCTGACATGTCTAAAGGCTTTATGATGTTAGGTTTTGAAAGATCCATGATGCTCACTCCTCTATAAAGAAATATTTGGCATTGCAAATTGTCTCATACTTATTATGACAAAAAGTGCCACTACAGCAATCATATCACACCATCCTTTTTCTGTCAACACTTTTTGACAAATTTTTGGCGTACGAAATTAGAAAACATTAACCCCTACCGTCATCCCGTATTCATGTCATTCTAATTTGCCGATCACTTAAGCTCGTCATTGCGGACTTGATCCGCAATCTCACTTATATCGATTACTAAAGAGCAGCAATTGCAGACCTAGAGATTGCGGATCAAGTCCGCAATGACGAAGATGATTTGCCTTCCCTTTGAAGACACAAATCGGAATGATGTGTCCCGTGCTTGATACGGAATCTAATGGGAGAAGGGCAATCCTAGTTGGGTTGTGTCCTATCATACATAGATCCTGAGTCAAGCTCAGGATGACGAGGGAGAGGCATAGGATGATTACTTAGGGAAGCATTGATTCTGCCACAAGCCCACAATGATGCTGGTGGAAGATTACCCACTCACCTGCAAATATACCCCTTGCGGATTTAGCATACCTGTGGTATAATTTTGTTAAAATTTGCGAGAGGCAAGGTGTGGATATGTCAAAAGATAAAAATGTTACTTCTATCACAAATAGAGATGAGGATTTTGCAAGGTGGTATACCGACGTGGTAACCAAAGCCGCTTTGATTGAGTATTCATCTATAAGAGGATGTATGATATATAGGCCATATGGTTATGCCATTTGGGAGCAAATGCAAAAAGAGATAGACGCCCGTTTTAAAGATACAGGTGTGGAGAATGTCTACTTCCCTATGTTTATCCCTGAAAGTGCATTGCAGAAGGAGAAAGACCATATAGAGGGCTTTGCCCCAGAGGTGTTGTGGGTTACAAAAGGTGGAGATGAAGAGCTGGCAGAGCCTATGTGCGTCCGCCCTACTTCTGAGATATTGTTTTGTGAGTTTTTTGCAAAGGATATACAATCTCATAGAGATTTACCCCGCTTGTATAACCAATGGTGCTCCGTTGTCCGTTGGGAGAAGACAACCCGCCCCTTTTTACGCAACACCGAGTTTTTGTGGCAAGAAGGCCACACAGCCCACACAACAGCAGAAGAAGCAGAAGAGCGTACATTGCAGATGCTTAACATCTACGCTTCTTTTTGTGAGGATTTTTTAGCCATGCCTGTGCTAAAGGGTAAAAAGACCGATAAAGAAAAATTTGCAGGGGCAGATTCAACATATTGTATCGAAAGCCTAATGCATGACGGCAAGGCCTTGCAATCAGGCACTTCTCACTACCTTGGCCAAGGCTTTGCAAAGGCATTTGGCATACAGTTTAGTGATAAAGAAAACAAGTTGCAACATGTGCATCAAACATCATGGGGCATTACCACCCGCTTAATAGGCGGCATGATAATGACCCATGGTGATGACAACGGCCTTGTTTTGCCTCCTCGTGTGGCACCTATGCAAATTGTTATTGTGCCTGTGGCAATGCAAAAAGAAGGCGTGCTTGAGGCTGCAAATGCCCTAAAAAGCCGCTTAGTTGGGGATTATCGTGTGAAGGTAGATGAAAGCGATAGAAGCCCAGGTTGGAAGTTTGCCGAATATGAGATGAAAGGCGTGCCTTTGCGTATAGAGATAGGGCCAAAGGATATTGAAGCCAACCAAGCTGTGCTTGTGCGTAGAGATAACCGTGAAAAGGTTATAATATCTCTCGATAACCTTGAGGCTGAGGTTGCAAAAGCTATGGAAGAGCTGCACCAATCCCTTTTCCAGAACGCATTAAACAATAGAGAAAACCGCACCCAAACAGCCACAAGTGTGGAGGAGCTAAAAGAAAAGCTGGATACAAAGCCAGGCTTTATAAAAGCCATGTGGTGTGGAGATGTAGCTTGTGAAGATAAAATTAAAGAACAGGCGACGGCCACCAGCCGCCTCATCCCCTTTGAGCAAGAGGATTTGGGTGAGAAGTGTTTCTGTTGCGGAAATAAAGCTGAAAAAATGGTAGTTTGGGGTAGAGCCTACTAATACTGATAAACAGCCACTTTATGAGAGGTGGCTGTTTTTATTTTGTCGAAAAAATAAAAAATTTTGTAATAAACACTTGACAAGTTGCGACGAAAATGTTAAAAATATATTACGGGTTTTTAAATAACGACGAAAGAGGTGCGATTGTGTCAACAATTTCCCTAAAAAAACCAAATTCAAAGATTTTAGCTTTCTTATTGCTTTTTGCAACTTTTATAATGGTACAAGCCGTTAACGCACATGCATGTGAGCTTTGCGGTGAAGACGAGATAGACCTTACTTGTGAGTCAAGGCAGTTTATCGTTACAGCTTCTAGTTTAAACTTTAGAACAGGCCCTGCAACTTCTTACAATGCTATTAGACGCCTCCCAGGCGGCACTATTGTAACTGTTATAAACTTTGCACCTGGTGGTTGGTCTTATGTGCAAGCTGGCGAAGAAACAGGCTATGTTTTCACTAATTATATCACCAACCGTGTAAACACACAGGCGGCTAATGGCGATGTTTACCGCTCTGCAAGCCGCTCTAATGTAGAGGTGTTGCATTGGGATGAGGTTAGAGCTTTAATGCCTATGCACAGCATCATCCAAGTTTATGATGTGCGTACTGGCCTTACATATTATGTTAGAATGTTTGCAAACGGTCGCCATGCGGATGTAGAGACAATAGACGCAGACAACACAGCTATTTTACGTGCTACCTACGGTGGCGTATGGTCTTGGGATGCACGCCCAGTTATCGTTACATGGCCTGCGGTTGAGGGCAGATATTTCGCCGCTTCTATACACGGTATGCCTCATGATGTATCAACCATAGCTAACAATGGCAAGAATGGACATATATGTATACACTTTTTAGGCGTTGTTAACCGCAACCCTACCTGGGGTGCAACAATGCAAGCCGCCATGTGGGAGGCTTATAACTCTCAAAAATAAGGGAATGTGATATATGATAGCTCCAAATTCAGGCAAGTCTTTGATAATTGAGGTAGATGGGCGTAAATTTCAGCGGATACCTGTCAAAACCCATGTTATCACCCACCAAGACAATATAGCCGACGTTTTAACCGCATATGCTAAAGATTTAATGGAGGATGGCGACATCCTCTTTATCTCTGAAAAGGCAGTCTCTTGCATGCAAAGCCGAGCGGTAAAGATGAGTGATATTAAGCCTAGGCGGCTTGCGGTGTTTTTGAGCCGTCATGTTCACAAAACCCCTCACGGTATTGGCCTTGGCATACCCCAGACTATGGAGATGGCCTTGCAAGAGGTGGGCGTGCCTCGCATTTTGTTTGCCGCCTTTATATCGGTTATTGGTAAAGTTTTTCGCCGCAGGGGCTGGTTCTACAATGTTGCAGGTGAGAAGGCAAGGTCTATTGACGGCCCAACGCCAAACACCTTGCCCCCCTATAACGAATATGTAGTGCTTGGGCCTATAAACCCTGACCAAACCTCTAAAACTGGAGCTGTAGCTCTAGGGCACCCCGTTATGATTGTAGATATTAACGACCTGGGCGGTAATATACTTGGCACTTCTGATAGCAACATGAATAGAGATTTTTTTGTGGAAGTTTTAAAAGACAACCCTTTAGGGCAATCTAGCGAGCAAACGCCAATAGGCATTATACGTGAGATTATCGACATAAAGTTAAAACCAGAAAATAGACCTTAGTATTCTAGGGCGTGGGCAAATAGCGTCCATATCGTCATTGCGGGCTTGATCCGCAATCTCCTTCAAGATGACAATGGACGCAATTGCCCACAGCCCCCTTCTAGGGTCTATTGCTTTTTTATGGATATTGTGATATCATGTAAGTGAATTTTTACAGTCGAATAAATGGATGAGGGCATAATTATGTGTGGATTTGTAGGTTTTACTAGCAATAAGGTTGATGATGGCAATAAAATTATAAATGAGATGGCAAAAGCCATAGAGCATCGTGGGTCTGATAAGGTCAATTTTCATTGTGATGAAGATATCTCTCTAGGCTTTAGGCAGCTTTCTTTTTTTGGCGAAAGCCACGGCAAGCAACCTTTTCAAAATGAAGAAAAAAACCTAACAATTGTTTATAATGGTGATGTTGATAATTCCCCTCAAAGCTTGCTGCAGCTTTATAAAGAGCATGGGGAGGATATGGTTCACCATGCGGCTGCAGGGTTTGCTTTTGTTATTTTTGACCATACCACAAGCCAGCTTTTTGCGGCGAGAGACCATTTTGGCATCAAGCCTTTATACTATGCCGTTATCGAAGGTGAGCTGGTTTTTGCCTCGGAGCTTAAAGCTTTTTTTGCATACCCTCTTTTTGAGAAAAAAATCAACCCAGAGGCTTTAGAGCAATATCTCTCTTTTCAATATTCAGTTTTAGATGAAAGCTTTTTTAAAGGCGTGTTTCGCCTGCCTCCTGCACATTTCCTCAAGTTTAAAGATGGCGAGGTGCAGCTTCAAAAATATTGGCAGGCAGAGTATAGCCCGCAAGAGCGACCTGTTGATGATATAGTTAACGATATAGATGATGTCGTGGTCAAATCCGTCAACCGCCACAAAACGGAGGGGGCTTTACTTTCAAGCGGGCTAGACTCTAGCTACATCACCTCCGTGTCAAAGGGCCTTAAAAAAACCTTTACCGTGGGCTTTGACTATGCTGGCTTTAGCGAGATTGAGATGGCTGAAAAACTATCCGAAGAGAAGGGCATCGAAAATTTTAGCAAAGTTATAACCACAGAAGAGTTTTGGGGCGTGTTGCCTAAAATTCAATATTATATCGACGAACCCTTGGCAGACCCTGCTGCAGTTGCCTTTTATTTTGCATGCCAAATAGCTAAAGAAAACGGCATAGAGTGTGTGTTTTCTGGCGAAGGGGCTGATGAGTTTTTCGGCGGCTATGGCATATATAAAGAGCCTGTGGACCTTGCCCCCCTCACCCGCTTTCCTTTAGGGCTGCGTAAGGCTTTGGCTTGCGTGGCTAGGGCTATCCCCTTTAAATTCAAAGGCAAAAATTATGCAATTAGAGCGGCAACACCTGTTGAGAAACGCTTTATCGGCAATGCATATATTTTCACCGAAAAAGAGCGGTTAGACATCCTCAAAATCCCTACTGGAGCTAAAATATCTGATGTGGTTGACCCTATATATAATGTGGCAAAAAACCAAGATGACGTAACAAAAATGCAGCACCTTG
>WQVB01000093.1 GCA_009781815.1 Defluviitaleaceae bacterium | reverse complement strand
GCTAAAATGCCTTTAAGCTCGCCCTCTGCCGCCTTTTTGATTGTTGCCTTGATATCATCATAAGTGGTGGGCTTTGCAAGCTTTACCGTTAAATCTACCACAGACACGTTTGTTGTAGGCACTCTAAAAGACATGCCCGTGAGCTTGCCGTTAAGGCTTGGGATAACCTGCCCAACAGCCTTAGCCGCCCCTGTAGATGATGGGATGATATTAGCAAAAGCAGCCCTGCCTCCACGCCAGTCTTTGGCGGAGGGGGAGTCTACCGTTTTTTGTGTAGCCGTTGCAGCGTGGACTGTGGTCATCAAGCCCTCAACAATGCCATAGCTATCATGAATAACCTTAGCAAGAGGGGATAGGCAATTGGTGGTGCATGATGCGTTAGAAACTACATCTTGCCCAGCATAGTCGCTGTGGTTAACCCCCATAACAAACATAGGGGCATCAGCAGATGGAGCTGAAATAACAACTTTTTTAGCACCGCCTGCAAGGTGAGCCGATGCAGCCTCCGTGGTGGTAAACACACCAGTAGACTCTACAATATACTCGGCAGAGGCACTGCCCCAAGGTATATCTGACGGGCTTCTTTCGGTGAAAAAAGCTATCTCTTTACCGTTTACAACCAGCTTGCCGCCTACCACAGCCACATCACCTTTAAAGCGACCATGCACCGTGTCATATTTTAGCATATATGCCATATAGTCTAAATCCATAAAGGGGTCGTTAATGGCCACAACCTCTACGTCGTTACGCTCAACTGCTGCTCTAAAAACAAGGCGTCCAATACGCCCAAAACCATTGATACCTATCTTAATCATGATAAATCCCTCCGTTATTTGTTATCATCGCAGACTCTTCACCGTCATTGCGGGCTTGACCCGCAATCTCACGATACTGATTGCCAAAGGGAAGCAATAACAAGTAGGGAGATTGCGGGTCAAGCCCGCAATTACGGCATATAGAGTACAATTACAATTTCTAAAGTTTACGAGCAAAACTATAAGCCGGATTTTGTATTTGACAACCATCTGTCTGGGTTATGTGTCGCCATCATAACTCAATGCGGTGCTACGAGAGGCAGGCGGGCAGCCCTTGTCATTCAAAGAATGACGGCCTCTCTCCCTTGCTCCAGGTGGGGTTTACATGTGCCATCTTTGTCGCCAAAGATGCGGTGGGCTCTTACTCCACCTTTCCATCCTTACCTTACAAACCGAGGCTTGCACGGCGGTTTATTTCTGTTGCACTTTCCTTAAGGTCGCCCTCACTAGGTGTTATCTAGCACCCTTGCCCTGCGGAGTCCGGACTTTCCTCACTTAATGTCAAGCAATAAGCGCGATTGTCTGTTTTACTCTGATTTTCAATTTGTCATTAGACCTGTAGTGAACCTGTCTCCCATCACGTCATCCTGAGCTTGACTCAGGATCTAATTGGAGTAGGGCAGGCCTAATTATGGTATGCACTATCCCACATAGATCCTGAGTCAAGCTCAGGATGACAGCGGGGTAGTCTATTGCTGCTTCAAATATTCCGAATAGCCTATTTTCTCAAGCTTAACTGCCTTCTCTGTTACCATATCTTCAAGGCTTTTTGCATATTCTTTAACCTTGCCTAGCAAAGCGGGGTTAGACACCCCTAAAATCTTAGCTGCAAGCAAGCCTGCGTTACGCCCGCCGTTAATAGCCATTGTGGCCACAGGTATGCCAGGGGGCATTTGCACGATTGAAAGTAGCGAATCCATACCATCTAAATTTTTAGATTGGATGGGCACGCCGATGACGGGCAGGGCGGTGATAGACGCCACCATGCCAGGCAGGTGAGCAGCGCCGCCAGCACCAGCGATAATCACTCCAAAGCCACGCTCCTCGGCGTTTTTGGCATATTCAAACATACGTTGGGGGGTGCGGTGGGCTGATACGACTGTAAGCTCATACTCAACGCCAAGCTCATCTAAAATCTCAGCAGCACAAGACATTATTTTAAGGTCAGAATCACTACCCATTATTATTGCAACTTTGCTTGTAGAGCTTGTATTGCTCACTATCCTCACCTCCAAAAATTTTAAAATCACTATGGGCTTTGCGGGCTTTTCCTAAAGCGTCCGCCACCGTGTCAGCAATCACCGTGATATGCCCCATTTTACGCTTTGGCACGGTGTTTGCCTTGCCATATATATGAAGGGATGCACCAGGTATTTTCAAAACATCACAAGCGGCTTTGATGACAACTGGGCCGTCTTCACCCTCTGCACCTAAAATATTTTTCATAACCACGGGGGATAGCAGACGGGTAGAGCCTAAAGGCAGGCCCACAACGGCACGCACATGGTTTTCAAACTGGCTTGAGATGCAAGCCTCAATTGTATAATGACCTGAATTGTGAGGCCTTGGGGCTATCTCGTTTATTAAGATGTCGCCACTTGTGGTAACGAACATTTCAACACAAAACATACCTACACCCTCAAAAATCTCCATAACAGACTGAGCAACGGCAATAGCCTTTTGAGAAGTGGCTTCAGAGATATTTGCAGGCACTAAAGTTTCGTCTAGCACCTCGTTTTTGTGGGCGTTTTCTGCCACGGGGTATATGGCTATCTCGCCATTTATGCCTCTTGTAGCTAGCACCGACACCTCCATGGTAAAGTCTACAAAACGCTCTACCATCAAGGGGTTTTCTGGCCCAGCTTGGAGGAATGTAAAGCACTCATCCACCTGGCTGGCAGATTTGATAAGGAAGTTGCCCTTGCCGTCATAACCGCCAAGGCAGGCTTTAACCATCATAGGGTAGCCAAACTCTTCACCAGCTTTTAGAAGGTCAGCTTTGTCGTTTACCGCTAAGAAGTCAGGCACTGGAGCTCCCTTTTCTTTTAGCGTCGCTTTTTGCGTCAGCTTGTTTTGGATGACCTTTAAGCTGTGAGGGGTAGGGTAGACGGGCTTGCCCGCTTTTTCAATTTCAAAAAGAGCATCAACATTGATATGCTCAATTTCGTATGTTACAACATCGGAGATATCTGCAAGTTTTTTTATAGCATCGGCATCTTTTAAACCGCCTAAAATAAAATTGTCGCAAATGCTTGATGATGGGCAGGTAGGGTCTGGGTCAAGCACGTTTACGACCATGCCCATTTTTTTAGCCTCTAAAATCATCATTTTGCCAAGCTGGCCACCGCCGATAATGCCTATCTTTGTCGCTAGTAACGGCTTCATAAAAACCTCCTAAGGATTATAGTATTTTAACTTAAAATCACCACACCAAGCTCGTCTTTTTACCATATTGGCTTCGTCAGCTTGCTCTTGTTTGCCTCAAGCAAACTGCGAGCTTCGCTTCCTAGCACTATGGTAAAAATCCTTCGCTTGCTATAGCGTTTTTAAGTTAAAATACTATATATATCATTCCAAGTTTTATGTGGAATCTAACAAACAATAAAAAGCCCCTCAAGAAAACCTTGAAGGGCAAGATTGCTATTAAACCACTATATCATCAAACAAACAAAAGTTTAGTTTTTACTATTGTGAGATTAGTAGCAAGATTGGGGCAAGCCTTCTCAAAAGAAAGCTTGACGCAAAGTTTTTGGCTCAAATCTGAAAAAAGATTAGATGCGAGAAACGTTAGCAGCTTGTGGGCCTTTGTCTCCGTCTACAACTTCAAATTCAACCTCTTGGCCTTCTTCTAAAGTCTTGTAGCCATCAGTGTTGATAGCAGAGAAGTGTACAAACACATCATCTTCACCTTCAACAGAGATAAAACCGAAACCTTTTTCAGCGTTAAACCACTTTACGATGCCATTCTTCATGTTAAAAAATCCTCCTACTAATTGCAAATGTGCAAATTGCTTGTTTGTAGTCTCTTACTACAACGCCTAAAGCATAACACAAAAAGTGCCGCATGTCAATAGGTTTTTGCAAAATTTGTTACATAAATTTGTTACATGAAAAGAAAATAAAACCCTAAAATCAAAAGGACGACGGCTAAGAAAAAAGAAGCACTAAAAAACAGCCATGTAAAAATCATACCAATGCTTAAAGAAAGCATTATAAGCCCTGCTACGTGGCGTAAAGGCTCTGGCCTTTTTGGTTTTTTGCCCATAAAAACACCCCCTACAAGTGTATGTAAGGGGTAAGTGTTTTACGAATTAAAAATTTTCATATATTTTTGAGTCTCCGCCAGCACGTCATCTTTAGATAAAATGGCAGAGCCCACAACGATGATGTTTACGCCACTTTCTAACGCGCTATCAACGGTGTTAAGGTTTATGCCGCCGTCCATCTGAATGTCTAAATCGGGGTACATTTGGCGGATTTTTTTGGCTTTATCTAGGCTCTCGGCGATAAAGCCTTGCCCACCAAAGCCAGGGTTAACCGACATTATAAGCACCATGTCAAGAATTTCTAAATAATCTTCTATAGCGTCGAAAGGGGTAGAAGGGTTGATGGCCAGAGCAGCTTTTGCACCGCAAGCCCTTATCATGCCGATGGTTTCAAGCACATCATCATCACTTGCCATCACTTCATAATGAAAGCTAATAACATCTGCCCCAGCGTCTGCAAAGGGTTTGATATACTTTTTAGGGTCGGCTATCATTAAGTGGCAATCAAAAACTAAGTTGGGGAAGTGGGGGCGAAGGCTTGCTACGATAGGCACGCCAAAGGAGATATTGTCAACAAAATGCCCATCCATCACGTCAAGGTGAAGGTATTTTGCACCGCCAGCCTCCAAAGCCTTTATTTGCTCGCCTAAAGTGGCAAAATCTGCCGAGAGGATGGAGGGAGCTAGGATTGTGTTTTTCATATTAATTCTCCTTTTTTCTTCACGTCATCCCGTGCCATATCGTTCTAATTCGCCTCTGTAGGGAGTGGATTTATCCATTCCGCATAATCTAGCTGAAGGATTGATAGATAATATTCCAATTTGTTCGGAATGGATAAATCCATTCCCTACAGGGTAGATGGGCAAATTGGGATGACGACGTTTGGTTTCGTTTCGCTATAAGCCTAATGATGAGCAGGTTAGAGCGATTGTATCATCTTCACATATCTTTCATATCTTTTCGGATGTATTGTTTTGCCTATATTGGCGATAATTGCACAGCCTTGTTGCTCTACATGGATGCAGCCTCTAAACTGGCAGTTGTATTTATGCTCATCAAACTCTCGAAAATAGTGCTGCAGCTCCATTTTAGGGATGTGGTCGATGGTTAGCGATGTAAAACCAGGGCTATCTACCACATAGGAGTTTTCGGCTATCTCTATAAGGGATGTATGCCTTGTTGTGTGCTTGCCACGGGCTATTTTGTGGCTTAAATCGCCCACCTCGAGGGAGAGGCTGGGGGAGAGGGCGT